>NZ_JAMYMV010000007.1:0-180965 GCF_040318715.1 Mesorhizobium sp. M1050
AACACTGCCCGCCGGGGGGGGGCGTCGGGCTGCGGGGGGCCCTGCGTGGCGGGCCTATGCCGCGGCGGGGGGGGCGCGCCCCCCCGCCACCGAGAACACCCGATAGGCGTCGTCGACGGTCGATGCGAACACCGACACGCAGTCGAGCGTGCGGCAGGCCGGCACGACGCCGGCGGCCGACAGCGCGCCGACCGTCGGCTTCAGCCCGACGATATTGTTGAGGCCGGCGGGGATGCGGCCGGAGCCGGCGGTGTCGGTGCCGAGCGCAAACGAGACGATGCCGCGCGCCGTCGCCACCGCCGACCCCGACGAGGAGCCGCCCGGCACCAGCTCGGCGTCGATGGCGTTGCGCGGGATCGGCCAGGGCGGGCGCCCGCCCCCGCGGCCCGGGGGGCCCTGGGCGGGCTTGGTTTTTGCGCCCACCCGCGCGCCCGCCCCCCCCCCCCCCCCCCCCCCCGCCCCACCGCCGCCCCCCCCCCCCCCCCCACCCCCACACCCCCCCCCCCCCCCCCCCCCACCCCCCGCCCCCCCCGCCCCCGCCCCGCCCCCCCCCCCCACCCGCTGGGCGGCGAGGGCGTGGCGGGGGAGCGGCCCGGGCGGGCCCCCCCCCACGAGGCCGGTGGCGAACTGGTCGAGATTGGTTTTGCCGACGACCAGCGCGCCGGCCGCCCTCAGCCGCGCCACCACGGTGGCGTCGCTGTCGGGCCAGTAGGTGTATTCGGCGCAGGCCGCCGTCGTCGGCATGCCGGCGACGTCGATATTGTCCTTGACGGCGAAGGGGACGCCCCAGAGCGGCTGGGCCACCGGGTCGAACGGGCAGAGGGCGGCGGCGGCCGCCAGCAGCGCGGCCTTGTCGGCCAGATGGATGAAGATGCCGGGATCGGCGGCGGCCCTCAGGCGGGCATGCACCGTCTCGATGACTTCGTCTACGCCGATGCCAGCCCTATAGGCGGTGTGCAGGCTGCTTATGTCGAAGCGCAGGTCGCTCATTTGGCCTCCCCCAGAATGATCACCGGCAGGTCCCACTGGATCAGCACGACGCAGCCGTCTTTCGTCCAAACCGAATGCTCTGTGCCGACCGGATTGAGCACCACGCTGCCGGTGGGATAGTCGCCATTCTCGTCACTCTGCGTTCCCTCCAGCACGACGATGGTTTCCAGCCCGACATGGCGATGGCGCGGCACACCGGCGCCGGGCCGGTAGCTGAGGACGGCGACCGACGGCTCCACCGGCCCGCCCTTCAGCAGCCAGTGCACACTGATTCCCTCTCGGAAAGGCTCGAACGCCAGATCGCGCCAGCCGCCGTCGAGCAGGCCGGCAAAGGCAAGATTAGGCATTGGCAATTCCCTTGAGTACCTGATCGGTGGTCGCTGTCCAGCCGACGATGGCGCCCTGCGCCCTGATCATGGCGATCGCCGCTGCCTTGAACTCGGGGAAATAGCTTTCCGTCGCGTCCTCGGCGAGCAGGCACTCATAGCCACGGTCGTTGGCCTCGCGCATCGTCGTCTGCACGCAAACCTCGGTGGTGACGCCGGCAAAGACCAGCTGCCCTGCGCCAAGCCTCTTGAGATCCTCGTTAAAGGAAGTGGCGTAGAATGCGCCCTTGCCGGGCTTCTCGATGACGATCTCGCCAGGCAGCGGCGCAAGCTCGTCGAGGATCGCCGTGCCCGGCTCGCCGACGATCAGCACGCGGCCCATCGGCCCGGCATCGCCGATGCGGATCGAGGGATTGCCGCGATTGCGCTTGGCTGGCGGCAGATCCGAAAGGTCCGGACGATGGCACTCCATCGTGTGGATCACCGGCAGGCCGGCGGCGCGAAATCCCTCGATCAGCCGCTTCACCGTCGGCACGATCGCCACGACCCGGCTGACGTCGTTGCCGAGGCTGGCGCCGAAGCCGCCGGGCTCGGCGAAGTCGCGCTGCATGTCGATGACGACCAGCACCATGCTCTCACGCTTGAAGGCGAACGGAAACGGCTGCGCTGCGATTTCAGCCATCAATGATGTCCAGCCATATGCACGCCGATCGTCTGCACGCTCGCCTGCGCGATCGGCGTCTCGTAGACCAGTGCGCCGTCCGACATGACCAGGATACGGTCGGAGAGTTCAAGCAGTTCGTCGAGGTCTTCCGACATCAAAAGCACCGCTGCACCCGCATTGCGCGCCTTCATGATGCGGGCGCGGATTTCGGCCACTGCCGAGAAGTCGAGGCCGAAGCACGGATTGGAGACGATCAGAAGGTCGACTTCGCCGGTGAGTTCGCGGGCGAGCACGGCGCGCTGCACATTGCCGCCCGACAGCGAGGCGATCGGCGAGGATAGCGAGGCAGTCTTGACCTTGAACTGCTCGACCAGGCGGGCGCTGAAGGCCTTGATGGCACCGGCGCTGATCCAACTCACCGGCTTGCCGTTGCCGTCAATATCGAAGGTGCGGAAGGAGATGTTTTCGGCCACGGTCATCTTCGGCGCGCAGGCGTTCTTCAGCGGCTCCTCCGGAATGAGGCGGACGTTGAGCGCACGCGCCTCGGCGCGCGTCGCCGCATAGGCAGTGCCGCGCACCATCACTTCGCCGGCGTCGCGCGGGCGCTGCCCGGCCAGCACTTCGAGGAATTCCTTCTGGCCGTTGCCGGAAATACCGGCGATGCCGACGATCTCGCCGGAGCGCACGCCGAGGTCCTCGATCCGGATCGACTTCAGCCCGGTGCGATCAGGCGCCTTCAGCGCCTTGACCTTGAGTACGATCTCCGCGTCCGGCTTCGGCTCGGCGCGGCTGTCGAGCGCCGCGATCGGCTGGTCGCCGATCATCATCGCCGCCATCTGCCTGTGGTCGAGGTCGGCGACGCGGCCGGTCCCGGTCAGCCTGCCCTTGCGCAGCACGCTGACGTCGTCGGCGAACGCCGTCACTTCGTGGAACTTGTGCGAGATCATCAGCACGGTGAGGTCGCCGGCCCTGGTCATGGCGCGCACGAGGCCGAGCACCTCCTGCGCTTCGGCGGGGGTGAGCACCGAAGTCGGCTCGTCCAACACCATGAAGGAGCGGCCGAGATAGAGCTGCTTGACGATCTCCAGCTTCTGCTTCTCGCCAGCGGCAAGCTCGGCCACCTTGACATCGAGCGGAAGCTTGAATGGCATCCGGTCCATGAACACGGCAAGTTCGTCGCGCTCCTTGCGCCAGTCGATGATGGCAGGCACCTTCTCGCGCGAGATGACCAGGTTTTCCGCGCCGGTCAGCGACGGCACGAGGGTGAAATGCTGGTAGACCATACCGAGGCCGAGCGCCGAGGCGTCCTGGGGGCTGGCGATTGCCACCTCGCGGCCGTCGACCAGTATATCGCCGGAGGTCGGATGGTAGAAACCCATCATGCATTTGACCAGCGTCGACTTGCCGGCGCCGTTTTCCCCGAGCAGCGCATGGAATGATCCCGCCGGCACCTTGATCGAAACATCGCCCAGCGCCGTGAAGGCGCCGAAGCGCATGGTCATGCCGATGGTCTCGACACCGACGGCCTTGTGGCCGGTGATCTTGCTCATCCCGGGTTCCTCACGGCAGTTGGGCGACGAATGAGGCCGAGCTCGACACCGCGCCGAAGACGCCGCCCTGCATCTTGATCATCTTGATGGCGGCCAGATGGTTGCCGTAGTCGGTAGCGCCGCAGCAATCCTCCAGCATCACGCATTCGAAGCCGCGGTCGTTGGCCTCGCGCATGGTGGTGTGGACGCAGACATCGGTCGTGATGCCGGTGAGCACGATGTTGTCGATACCGCGCTGGTTTAGGATCAACTCCAGATCGGTGGCGCAGAAGGAGCCTTTGCCCGGCTTGTCGATGATCGGCTCGCCTTCGGCCGGATAGAGGTCCGGGATGATGTCCCAGCCCGGCTCGCCGCGCACCAGGATGCGCCCGCAGGGGCCGGGATCGCCGATGCCGGCATTGATGCGACGCGAGCGCCAGCGCTTGTTGGCCGGCAGGTCGGCGAGGTCGGGCCGATGGCCCTCACGGGTGTGAATGATCGTGTAGCCCTTGGACCGCATCGCCGACAGCACCGACTTGATCGGCTCGATCGGCGCACGCACCAGCGACAGATCGTAGCCCATATGATCGACATAGCCGCCCGGCCCGCAGAAATCGGTCTGCATGTCGATGATGATCAGCGCCGTGTTGTCTGGACGAAGCTCGCCATTGTAGGGCCATGGATAAGGATCGGCGTCGATATAGCGCTGGGTGATACCGGCTCTGGCGTTCATGGCAAAAACTCCGGTCTCATTTGGTGATCGACAGTTCGCCCGGAGCGCCGGCGAGCGAGCGGCTCGGCGACGAAGTGGCGATCATGATGACCAGGGTGAGGATGTAAGGTGCGGCGTAGAAGAGGTAATAGCCTTGCGTGACGCCGACCGACTGCAGCGCCGGCCCGAGCGCCCCGGCACCGCCGAACAGAAGTGCGGCGGCAAAGCAGCCGAGCGGGTTCCAGCGCGCGAAGATGACCAGCGCCACCGCCATCAGCCCTTGTCCAGACGAGATGCGCTCAGTCCAGCTGCCGGGATAATAGAGGGACAGATAGGCGCCGCCGATGCCGGCGAGCGCGCCGCCGACGCCGGTGGCGATCAGGCGCACGGTGTTGGGGTTGAGGCCCATGGCGCGGGCGGCATCGGAACTGTCGCCGACGACGCGCACGATGAGGCCGGCGCGGGTGTTGCGGAAGGCCCACCACAGGAACACCGCAAGTGCGGCGCCGATCAGGAACAGCACGTTGACGTCGAGGGCTGCCTGCACCTGCGGAATGTCGGACCATGCGCCTAAGGGGATGGCCGGCAGGTCGGGCGCAGAGGGCTGGATAAACGGCTTGCCGAAGAAGAAGGCGAGGCCCGAGCCGAACAGCATCAAGGCGATGCCGATCGCGATATCGTTAACCCGAGGGAATTTGCAGATCCAGCCGTGGAAGAGGCCGAAGCACAGGCCGGCGAAGGCCGCGGCGACGAGGCCGAGCCAGGGCGAGCCGGTTATAACCGCCACCGCATAGGCGGCCATGGCGCCGAATACCAGCGTGCCTTCCAACCCGAGGTTGATGCGGCCCGAACGCTCGGTGATGGCTTCGCCGAGCGAGACGAAGATGAAGGGCGTGGAAACGCGGATGGCGCCGCCGAGGATGGCGAGCGGCACGCCCCAGAGGCCGATCCCGCTGGCGTCCATCAGCTGCTCCTCTGCCACAGATCGGGGTTGAATGCCTTGAAACGGCCGTAGAAGGTCTCGCTGAACAGGATGACGATGAACAGCATGCCCTGCAGCACCAGCACGGTGGCGTCGGGCAGGTCCATGCGGCGCTGGATCAGCCCGCCGGAGGCGTCGATCCCGCCGAGCAGGAAGGCGACGGGGATGATGGCCAGCGGATTGTGGCGGGCGAGGAAGGCGACGAGGATGCCGGTATAGCCGTAGCCGGCGGCAAGCGAGGCGTTGGCGCTGCCCTGCACTGCTGCGACCTCCAGCATGCCGGCAAGACCGGCGAAGGCGCCGGCCAACCCGGTGAAACCGATGATCAGCGAGCCAACGGCAAGCCCCTGCACCTGGGCGGCCCTGACATTGCCGCCGGCGATGCGGGCGGCGAAGCCCCAGCGGGTCTTTTCGATCAGCACCCAGGACACGACGCAGGCGATGACGCCAACGGCAAGGCCCCAATGCACCTCCATGCCCGGCATGTCGCCGATGCGGTAGATATCGGCCAGCGGCTGGGTCGAGGGCTTGTTGAGCGAGGCTGGGTCGCGCAGCGGCCCTTCGACCAGCTGGTTCATCAGGGCGATGGCGATATAGGCCATCAGAAGGCTGGAAATGGTCTCGTTGACGGCACGGTAATGGCGGAGCGCGCCGACGGCACCTATCCAGATGCCGCCGGCGGCCATGCCCGCCACGCCCATGACGAGAATGACGATGAAGGAGGGGACGCCGTCGAGCGCCGTGCCTGCAGCCGCGGCGGCGACGCCGCCCAGCACGATGGCGCCCTCGCCGCCGATAACGACGAGGCCGAGCCGCGCCGGTAGCGCCACGCAGAGCGCCGCCAGCAACAGGGGTGCGGCGCGTGACAACGAGTTCTGCATCGAGAACCACGAGCCGAAGCCGCCACGCCACATCGTTTCATAGAGCTGGACCGGCGACTTGCCGACAGCCAGGATGAACAGGCTGAACAGGGCCATGCCGACGACCAGCGCGGCCAGCGGAATGACGAAGGCCTCGGCCCGCCGGGCCATCCATTCCAGCGCTGCCGGATGACTCCTGGCGCCGAACGTCACCGGCATGCCGACTTCTGTCACTATCTCGGCCATCGCCCCGCTCCCCTTCGATCAGGCGGTCGAGCCGACGACCCCGTCGACCAGATAGTCCATGCTTTCGAGTTCGATCGCGTTCTCGGGGAAGGCCTGGCCCGCAGTGGCTACAACAGCACCCTTGCTGCTGTTCAGTGGACCCTTGATGACGGCGAAGCCGCCCTTCATCATTTCGGCCAGCGTGGCGTCGAACTGCTTGCGCGCCGGCTCGCCGACGGCCGGGCCAAGCGGGCTCATCTTGACGAAGCCATCGGCCAGTCCGCCGCGGGTGAAATTGGGCAGCGGGTTTCCGGCGACGAGGTCGTCGACGAACATCTTGTAGACCTTTGCCCAATTCCATTCGGCACCAGTCAGGTATTTCTCGGGCGCCAGTGGGCTCTGGTTGGCATGGTAGCCGCAGACAAAGGCGCCGCGGCCAGCGGCCGTCTCGACCACGACCTTGGGGCTGTCGACATGGCAGGTGACGACATCGACGCCCTGGTCGACCAGCGCGTTGGTGGCCTCCGCCTCCTTGACCGCCAGGGACCATTCGCCGGTGAAGATCACCTGGCAGGTGATGGTCGGGTCGACGGAGCGCGCACCGAGCAGGAAGGAGTTGATGTTGAGCAGCACCTGCGGGATCGGCTTGGCGGCGACAAAGCCGAGCTTCTTGGTCTTCGTGGTGTGGCCGGCGACGACACCGTTCAGGTACTGGCCCATGCCGATATAGCCGAAATAGGATCCGGCATTCTTCGGATGCTTGTCCTTGTTCCACATGCCGCCGCAATGGCGGAACTGCACGTCGGGGAATTTCGTGCACATGGCCAGCATATGCGGGTCGAAGTAGCCGAAGGAGGTCGGGAAGATCAGCGAGGCGCCGTCGAGGTTGATCATCGATTCCATCGTCTTCTGGACATCGACCGTCTCGGGCACGTTCTCCTCCTCGACAATGGAGAGGCCTTCGATACCCTTCAGCGACGCGGCACCCTCGGCATGCGCCTGGTTATAGCCATAGTCGTCCTTCGGGCCGACATAGATGAAGCCGACAGTTGCCGAAGCGGCGAAGGCGCGGCCGATGGGAAAGGATGCCGACGCGAGCCCAAGTGCGGCTCCGGCGGCGGAAGTCTTGAGCAACTCGCGGCGGTTAAGCGTGAATTTCGCGGTCATAGTGAATGCTCCCCTGTAAGACCCATTTCCGGGTCGGTTAACATGCCGTCAAGAAAGTGCATGCAATCGCCATGCCAATTCTTTCGACGCAATTTATCGAATAAAATCAGTATATACATGAAACGCGCCTGCTCACGTCAAAGGCAATTGCATGCACTTTTTGCCTTGAAACTAGCCAGTTTGACAGGCAGATTAAAATAGAGGCATAAACAAGAAATATCGATTCGACGGGCCGCTGGGCCGCCCAACGAGAAGACCAAACGGAGGAAACTTGTCGGGGAAGCGCAGCTTGATCAGGTCGGGCACGACCGTGGATCAGATGGTGAGGGCGATCGGTGACCGGATCGTCACCGGCTTCTTGCGTCCCGGCGAAAAGCTGGACGAGACCTCGCTCGCCGCGCGCTTCGACGTATCACGCACCCCGGTGCGAGAGGCGCTCGGCCAGCTGAGCGCCATGGGCCTGGTCGAAAGGCGGCCCAACCGCGGCGCCATCGTCGCCGTGGTGACGCAGGAGCATCTCGCCTCGATGTTCGAGAGCATGGCCGAACTGGAAGCGATCTGCGCGCGCTTCTCGGCCGAGCGCATGACCAGCAGCGAGCGCCGCGCGCTCGAGGTCGAGCACCAGGCCTCGGCGCGGATGGTGCGTCTGGGCGCCGAGGAGGACTACGAGTACTTCAACACGGAGTTCCACAGCAGGCTTTATCGCGGCGCCCACAACGCACATATCTACGAAATGACCGTGATGACGCGCAGTCGGCTGGCGCCGTTCCGCCGAGCCCAGTTCATGCTGCCAGGCCGGCTCGCCAAATCCTGGCAGGAGCACGATGCCATCGTCACCGCGATCATGCGCGGTGACGGAGTTACTGCGGGAAACGCCGCCAAGGATCACGTTTCCATCGTCAGCAAGGCCAGTTCCGTCTTTGCGCTCGGCGAGCAGCCAAAGGGCACAAGTACGACAATGCCGGTTACCGCCGGTTGACGCCCACACGCCTTCATCTCGCTTTCCTCCCTTACGCCGCGCAAGCCTGCCACAAGCTTGTTGAGGCATGGTCTGGCTAAGGAAAACCGACAAAAGGCGGACTTTCTTGGCGATTTCTCCACCCAGCGACATCGTTATGGATGTCGCCCGAGCCGTCGACCCGACGGATATTGAAGCCGCCCGCGCCGCGCTTACAAAGCGGGCCGGTGGTGCTGTGGGCGCATTTTCGGTCGATGACGCCGCTTCGGTGAATGCCGGCTCGATCCTGTCGCGCGCCACCGCCGACAAGGCCGCCGCTTCAACCGACCCCGCCAAGAAGTTCAAGAAGTTCGAGGCCATGGTGCTGCAGACCTTCATCCAGAACATGCTGCCCAAAGACACCGAAGGCGTCTACGGCAAGGGCCTGGCCGGCGACATGTGGAAATCGCAGCTTGCCGAACGGGTGGCCGACGTCATGGCCGAGCGCGGCGGCATCGGCATCGCCAAGTCGATGCTGGCCGACCACTATGTCGAAGGCAAGCGCATCGTGCCGGTCGGTCCGGTTTCGGGCGGGCCGGAAAAAACCGAGATCGATCAACAGAGCAGCTTGTCGACCTCGCTGGTCCACGAATTGCAGCGCAAGGCGGCGCGGTCAATCACCGGTGACGAGACCACCATCAGGACAGACATCAAGATTTAAAGCATGCCCGGAAGCGGAACCAGTTTTGGGAAGATCATGCTGAACCAAGCAGATAGTGCGTATCCGAGTTCAATCTAACCAGACCGGGATTTCTCATGGCCGACTTTTCGGAATTCACCGCCAACCTGCCAGCACCCACGACCGTGTCGGAAGCGCCTATCCCGTTCGCGCGGCCTGGCAACCTCGCTGCCATCATCGGCCGCATCGAGGACGTGGTCGAGGAAGAGACGGCCGGCATTCGCAATGCCACCGATTACGATCTCAAGGCATCGAACGCCCGCAAGAGCCGCTATCTCTATGAACTGACCCGCGCCATGAAGGGCGGCAGCGAAGCCGAATTTCTCGAACAGCACCGCGAGGGCCTGACCCGGCTGCGCCACAAGCTGGCGAAGAACGAGGCGGCGATCCTGGCGCACCTCAGCGCGGTCAACGAAGTTGCCAACCTGCTGCGGCACGCCATCCAGCGCGCGGAAACCGACGGCACATATTCGGCCGGCGAATTCGGCTGGGCAAAGGCATGATGCGGGACACAAGGAACGCATCGGCGACCCTGCTCATGCAGGAGGGCAGCGCCGCGTTGCCATCGCAAGTCAATGACGGGGCCCGATGATCAAGGTCATCGCGATCGCGGTCTGGATCTGCGCCGCGACGCTCGGCGCGGTGTTCTATTCGTTCCAGGCTGCGGGCGAAAAGGGCGTCGGCGAAACGCCGAAGCCGATGCTGGGCGGCCTCGACTACGTCAAGACCGATATCATCTCGGTGCCGCTGATCCGCGATTCGCAGATCGGCGGCTATTTCCTGACAAAGCTCGTCTACACGGTCGAACCCGAGCAGATAAAGAAGCTGTCCATTCCAGCGGAAGCGCTGATCACCGACCAAGTCTATTCCTACCTCTATTCCAATCCTCAGATCGACTTCACCAATAAGGCGACGATCGATCTCGATGCCTTCCGCGCCGCGATCCGCGATACCGTCAACACGCGTGTGGGCGCCACTTTGGTGCATGAGGTTCTGATCGATCAGGTCAATTTCCTGTCGAAGGACGAAATCCGTGACAACTGGCTGCGTCGCAAGAAAAGCGAGACGGCCGCCGAAATGACCAAGGCGTTCAAGGAACACTGAGTCGCCTTGCCCACGGGTTCCGATCACATCGGTCCTTACCTGCCGCCGGCGCAGGAACCAGCCCCCGCGGGATTCCGCGTTGACGTAAACGTCAACCCAAAGCTATATGCGCCAGTGACCGTGATCGCGAAACCGCGGCATGGGCTTCGGCCGGATCGAAGCGCCGTTGCGAGACAGATGCAACCAGACAAGGAGAACAGCGTGAGCGTTCAGGAGATTGCCGAGAAGATCAAGTCGCGCGTGGCAAGCAGCGGGTTCGATCGTTCCGTGAAATTCGACACCGGCAGCGACGGCGTCATCGTCATCGACGGCGCGACAATTTCAACCACCGACGCGCCCGCCGATTGCACCATCAAGCTCTCGCTCGACGATCTGGATTCGCTGATCGCCGGCGACCTGAACCCGACCATGGCCTTCATGACCGGCAAGATAAAGGTCGAAGGCGACATGACCGTCGCCATGGCCCTCAGCCAGTTGATCGGCTGAAAACATGCAGCCGCCCAAGGCGGCGCCCGCCAATCGCAAAAAAAACGCCGCCTTTTTCGGGCGGCGTTTTTGCATGAGTTGCTGGCGCTTCGTGTCTCAGGCCGCCGATGTCAGTTCCTGCGCCTTCAGCTTGCGGCCGGCCGCCTTCAGCGTGCCGTGCACGCCGTCGAGCGCGCCTTCCACCAGTTCCAGGGCCAGCAGGCGGTGCCGCTCATAGGGTCCCGGCATGGCAAGCGAACCGGTCCTGGCGGCCGAGAAGCCGAAGCGTTCATAGTAGGGCGCATCGCCGACCAGCAGGATCGCCGCGTGGCCAAGACGTGTTGCTTCGGCGACGGCATGGCGCATCAGCGCCGAGCCGATGCCGGCACTCTTGAGCGACGGATCGACGGCGAGCGGGCCTAGCAGCAGCGCTGCCGGGCCGCCCTCGCCCAACGTGACATCCCACAGCCGCACGGTGCCGGCCACGTCGCCCGACGCGTCGCGGGCGACGAAGGCCAGGCCTTCCGATGGCCGCCGGCCACGCCGCAGCTTCTCCGATGATTTTTTCCGCCGCTTAGAGCCCATGGCCTCATCCAACAGCACTTCACGCGCGGCAGTGTCGGCCGCGGTTTCGGCAACGATGGCAATGGCACTCTCCCTCCTTGAGGGGGAGATTTCGCACGGAGCGCCTTCAACAATGAAATTTGCAATGTCCATTTCCGCGATCCTTCACGAGCGGAGGTTGTTCCACAGGCGACCCCGGGCGGGCGACGGACGCCCACCTGGGGTGATCTGACCGGTTCTTTCGAACCGTCAGATCACGTAGGATCGGAGAGGCTCGAAGCCGTTGAAGGCGACCGCCGAGTAGGTGGTCGTGTAGGCACCGGTGCCTTCGATCAGCACCTCGTCGCCGATCGTCAGCGACAGCGGCAGCGGGTACGGCGTCTTCTCGTACATCACGTCGGCCGAATCGCAGGTCGGACCGGCGAGTACGCAAGGTGCGGTCTCCGTGCCGTCATGGCGGGTGACGAGGGGGTAGCGGATAGCCTCATCCATCGTCTCGGCCAGGCCGCCGAACTTGCCGATGTCGAGGAATACCCAGCGCACATTGTCGTTGGCCGCCTTCTTCGAGATCAGGACGACTTCCGACTTGATGACGCCGGCGTTGCCTACCATGCCGCGGCCCGGCTCGATGATGGTTTCCGGGATGGCATTGCCGAAATGCTTGCGCAGCGCCGAGAATATCGCCTGGCCATAGGCCTGCGCTGCCGGCACGTCACGCAGATAACGCGTCGGGAAACCACCGCCCATGTTGACCATCTTCAAGACGATGCCTTCCTCGGCGAGCGTCGCGAACACTGCCTTGGCATCGGCCAGCGCGCGGTCCCAGGCGGTCAGGTCGGTCTGCTGCGAGCCGACATGGAACGACACGCCATAGGCATCGAGGCCGAGCCCCTTGGCATGGCGCAGCACGTCGACGGCCATCGCAGGCACGCAACCGAATTTGCGCGACAGCGGCCACTCGGCGCCCTCGCCATCGGTCAGCACGCGGCAGAACACGCGCGCGCCTGGAGCGACACGGGCGATCTTCTCGACCTCTTCGACGCAGTCGACCGCGAACAGGCGGATGCCGAGCTGGTAGGCGCGTGCGATGTCACGTTCTTTCTTGATGGTGTTGCCGAAGGAGATGCGGTCCGCCGGCGCACCGGCGTCCATCGCCATCTCGACTTCGGCAACGGAAGCGGTGTCGAAAGACGAGCCCATCGCAGTAAGCAGGCGCAGGATCTCCGGCGCCGGGTTTGCTTTCACCGCATAGTAGATTTTCGAATCGGGCAGCGCCTTCTCGAAGGCTCGGAAATTGTCGCGCACGACATCGAGGTCGACGACGAGGCAGGGGCCGGTCGGACGTCGGGTGGCGAGGAAGTCAAGGATGCGCTGGGTGGCCATCGGGGTCTCTCCATCAGCGCCTTTCGGCGCGCAATAAGGCTGCGGGAAGCGGGCTGTTGGCCTCGCGAACACGCGGTGGACAAAGGCGGGACGGAAATCCATGGAACCAGCCGGTGGAGACCCCGGAACCATGAAACGCCGTCTCGCGGCGGTGAACCTTGGCCTTGCCCGGCCTCGGTTCGCTTTGTCTGCCTTGGCTTGGATGGGAGACCCGTCCGCACTGCCGGCAATGAAGGTGTGCCTCTTCAGTAACCCCGGTCTTTGGACAACCGGCAGAACACCAGAAAGGCCCGCACCGTCGTTGCTTCAAGGTGTCCTCGGGCTTGCGGTTGGCCGCTAGACCGACTGGAGGGGTTAGCTCCAGTTACCTTACCGATTTCCCTCACCATTCGAGGATCGGCGGACACCCACAGGCACGTGCGACTTTGGGCAAGCGCGATATAAGGTTGAACGATTTCACAATCAATAAAAATCGTATCCAAGGTTGTAAAATTCCTTGCATCGAACAATGCTGCGCCAACCGTATCCGGATAGCGAACGATGACAGGCACGCACGGCCCTCCAAACGCCTTTCTCGACCTTCGCCAGATGCCGGTGGCGCATGCCGAAACTGGCCCTCTGGCCGGCTTGCGGCTGGCCGTCAAGGACATCTACGACGTCGCCGGCTACCGCACCGGTTGCGGCAACTTGCAGAAATTCGCAGACAGCCCCGCCGCCTCGCGCACGGCGCAGGCCGTGCAAGTGATTCTCGATGCCGGGGCGCGCTTCGTCGGCAAGACCCAGACCGACGAGCTTGCCTTCGCGCTGTTCGGCCAGAATGCGCATTTTTCGTTTCCGGTGAACCCGGCCGCGCCCGACCGTGTCACCGGCGGCTCGTCATCGGGATCGGCGGCGGCGGTGGCGGGCAGGCTTGCCGATATCGCCACCGGCTCCGACACCGGCGGCTCGATCCGCGCGCCGGCGAGTTTTTGCGGACTGATCGGGCTGCGCACCACGCATGGCCGCATTTCGCTCGATGGCACGATGAAGCTGGCCCCGAGCTTCGACACGTTCGGCTGGTTCGCCGACGACATCGAGACTTACGAGACCGCTGGCAGGCTGCTGCTCGGCCGCGACCCGCACCAGCACACACTCGACCGGCCGTTGGCGCTGGACTGGCTGGATGGGATGGTCCACCACCCGGCGCTTGCCGAATATGCCCGAATGAAGGCACTGGCGAGTACGGTATTCGGTGCGCCAGCGACGGCAATGACGCGCTTCACCTCATCTCCCGATAAACTCTACTGGTGCTTTCGCCGGCTGCAGGCCAAGGAGGCCTGGGCCGTGCATGGCGATTGGATAACCAGCGGCGAGCGCGACCTCGGTCCGGGCGTCGAAGAGCGCTTCGGCTTCGGCCGTGCCGTCGACGACAAAACAGCCCAGGCGGAGAAAATGCGCCGACAGACCTTTCGCGGCGAACTGAGCGTCCTGCTGGGCAAGGACGGCTTCCTTATCCTGCCGACGGTGCCGGGCCCAGCTCCCTACGTGAACAGCACGCCGGAGCAGTTCCAGGCCTATCGCGAACGAGCGCTTCAACTTCTGTGCCTGGCCGGCCTGTCCGGTTTTCCACAGATCACCCTGCCCATCGGCTCGGTCGCCGGCGCCCCGTTCGGCCTGTCGCTGCTTGGCCCTTCCGGCAGCGACATTGCCCTGATACGGCTCGGCCGGAAACTTCTCGACGCCGCACGAAAGGCCTGACCATGGACACACTGACCCGCATGCGTGCCTTCATCGACGTGGTCGAGGCCGAGGGCTTTTCGGCGGCGGCACGCAAGATCGGCCGTTCCAAGGCCCTTTTGTCGAAATATGTGCGCGAACTGGAGGACGAACTCGGCGCGCTGCTGCTCAACCGCACCACGCGCCAGTTCTCCATGACCGAGGCCGGCCACACCTATTACCGGCGCGCCTCGGAGATCGTGCGCGAGGTCGACAGCCTGGCCGACGCCGTGCGCGAATCTTCCGGCGACGTGCGTGGCCGGATCAAGCTGTCGGCGCCGCGCACCTTCGCCGACGCGCCGGTCGGCCAGTCGCTGATCGATTTCGCCAAGCAGCATCCCGACATCGTGCTCGACGTCCAGCTCGACGACCGCTTCGTCGATTTGGTCGAGGAAGGCTTCGACCTCGCGGTACGCATCTCGCGGCTCGAGAACTCGTCGCTGATCGCCAGGCGGCTGGCGCCATTTTCTGTAAAGCTCTGTGCCTCTCCCGAACTGATCGCCAAGCATGGCATGCCGACGCGGCCGCAGGATCTTAGCCGCATGCCCTGTATCGTCGACACCAATGGCCGCGGATTGAGCAACTGGCCGTTCAAGGGCGACAATGGCGATCCGATGAGCGTTTCGGTGTCGGGTCCCATCGAGGTCAACAGCCCGATGACGGCGCGTGCGGCGACCGTGGCCGGGTTGGGGTTTTCCGTCCTGCCGGATTTTATCGCCGCGCCCGACCTCGAGAGCGGCCGGCTGGTGTCGGTGATGGATGACCGTATCCTGCCGGGCGGCGGCATATTCGCCGTCTACCCGCACCGCCGTTACCTGCCCGCCAAGGTTCGCGTTTTCGTCGATTTCCTGGTGCAGTGGTTCAGGACGCGTGAAGCTGCCTGACCCATTCAGTCGAGTCCCGGTCCCAATTTCGCCCCCTTTCTGATAACTCTCGACATCACTCCGAGGCCCATGGAATCGCGACTGAGAATGCACCTGAAACGGCACGCAATCATGCTGGCTTCGGCCTTGGCGGCAACCATTGCCGCCACCGGACCGGCTGAGGTGCACCCGCACGTCTTCGCCGAGGCCCGCCTGGACGTGATCCTCTCCCCGGATCACCAAAGTGTGAAAGCGTTGCGGCATCTCTGGCGCTTCGACGATCTCTTCTCCAGCACGGTGATGATGGAGTTCGACAAGAACTCCGACCTGAAGCTCGACGACAAGGAGCTGAAGGAGGTCGCCGACACCGTCCACGCCTCGCTGGCCGAATTCAACTATTTCCAGCTCGTCACCGTCGACGGCAAGGACGTGGCGATGACGCCGCCGCCGCATCTGATGGCCAATTTCGACAACGACCAGTTGATCATCCTGTTCGAGTCCGAGCCGAAAGTGCCGATCAAGCTCAACGGCAAGATAGATATCGGAGTCTACGATCCGACGTTCTACACCGCGATCGACTTCACCGACGATTCCAACATCACGGTTGAAGGCCTGCCGTCGAACTGCACCAGCAAGGTGATCCGTCCGGACCCGGACGAGGCCATCAAGGAAAACCAGAAGACCCTCACCGATGCCTTCTTCAACGATCCGACAGGCACCGACATGAGCAAGATCTTCGCCACCAAGCTCGAACTGACCTGTCAGCCAGAAGGATGAAGCCGGTGACGAAACCGTCCCTGCGTTTGGCATTCGGCCTGTTGGCCGCCACTGTCGTCATGATGCATTTCGCCAACTCCGCCCATGCCCAGAGTTCGCTCGGCATCGGCGTCAATGACGGCATCGCGCCCAGCACCGGCCCCTTCGCCCACATACTGATGTGGATCAATCTGCGGCAGCAGGAATTCTATCGTGCGCTGGCAACTGCAATGAAGGCGATGCGCCAGGACGGCAGCAAGATTTGGATACTCGTCGGCCTGTCCTTCGCCTACGGCATCTTCCACGCCGCCGGCCCGGGCCACGGCAAGGCGGTGATCTCGTCCTACATGGTCGCCAACGAAGTGGCGCTGCGGCGCGGCATCCTGTTGTCCTTCGTCTCGGCGCTGCTGCAGGGCCTCACGGCGGTCGCGGTGATGGGGGTAGCCTATTTCGTCCTGCGCGGCACCTCCGTGACGATGACGGACGCGGCCTGGTTCATGGAGATCATGAGCTTTGTCTTCGTCACCCTGTTTGGCGCCTGGCTGCTGTGGCGCAAGCTCGGCCCTGCCGTCCTGCGCTTGTTTGGCAAAGGTCCCGCCTACAGCCTGTCGGCGGCGCACGCCGGCCATTCTCATGGTGGCCATTCTCATGCCGGTCATTCGCATGCCGCTCACAGCCATTCGGCGCATGCCCATTCGCATGCGCTGCAGGTGCATCACGATCATGACCACGTGCACAACCATTCCCACGATCATCACGACCACGGAACGCATGACCATGATCACGCCACCCACGATCATGCCCATCACGATCACGCGGCGGGCGAGGTTTGCGACACCTGCGGCCATTCGCATGCACCCGATCCGGCGCTGCTGTCGGGCGATCGCTTCGACTGGCGCACCGCCTGGTCGGCGGTGGCGGCGGTCGGCATCCGCCCCTGTTCCGGCGCGCTGATCGTGCTCAGCTTCGCCCTGCTCAACGGTCTCTGGCTCGGCGGCCTTCTGTCGGTGCTGGCGATGTCGCTGGGTACCGCGATCACCGTCTCGGCGCTGGCGACACTGGCGGTGACGGCAAAGAACTGGGCGGTGTATTTCGCCGGTGATGGCCGCATGGGCAACCGCATCCACTCGATCGTCGAGATCGGCGGCGCCGCCTTCGTGTTCCTGTTCGGACTGTTGCTTTTGTCGGCGAGCCTGGCGTCAGGCGGATGATATCCCCACCGTAGTGCTGCGGGTTTAACTCGCGATCTTGCCGCCCAATTCATCCTCGATATGCGCGCGGATGATCTCGCCGAAACTCTTTTCGGCGACAAAGCCGAGCTCCCTCGACCGTCGCGCTTCGAACCTTGTCGGCCAGCCCTTGACGATCGCCCAGATCGTTTCGTCCGGCTCCTCGCGGATCAGGCTTACCGCCTTTGGCCCGGCGATGCGTTCCAGCGCCTCGATCTGCTCGCCAACGGTGACGGCGACGCCGGGCATCGTCAGATTGCGGCGCGGCCCGACAGCGGCGCCATCGATCTCCGCAGCATGGATCAGGAAATTGACCGCCGAACGCGGGCTGGCGTGGGTGTGCACGACCGAACGCGGCACTGGCAGGATCGCCTCGTGGCCGCTCAAGGGTTCGCGGATGATGCCGGAGAAGAAGCCGGACGCCGCCTTGTTCGGCTTGCCGGGTCGCACGCAGATGGTCGGCAGCCGGATGCCGATGCCATCGAAGAAGCCGCGCCTGGTAGAGTCGGCCAGCAGCGCTTCGCTCATCTGCTTCTGGGTGCCGTAGGAGGTCAGCGGCGTCGGATGGAATTCGTCCGGTATGACATCCGGGAACGGCGCGCCGAACACCGCGATCGACGAGGTGAAGACGACACGCGGTGCAAAGCCCGCCAGGCGAATGGCATCGAACAGCGCGCGCGTGCCATCGAGATTGACGCGGTAGCCGAGTTCGAAATTTGCCTCCGCCTCGCCGGAGACGATGCCGGCGAGATGGAAGACGACATCGGGGCGCGATGCGACCAGGCGCTCAGTGGCACCCGCCTCGGCTAGATCGCCGGTGTGGAGGGTGATGCTGGCCCCGTCCATGCTAGGTGCCTGCGGCGGCACGATATCGTGCAGTTCGAGCGCGGTGATCTTGCCGCCGCGCAACGTGCCGTCCTTGGCCAGCCGGGCGATGAGCTTGCGGCCGACCATACCCGCGGCGCCGGTGATCAGAATGCGCATGTCGAAAATCCCTTGCCTATTTACCCTGGTTTTTGCGCTGGTTGCGGGCCCGCAGCCAGAACACCGAGAAGAACGCCAGCACGAAGACGATGGCAAAGACGCCGGCCAGCACGGTCGAAAGGCTGCCGAGCGCCAGCATCATGGTCGGCAGATAGTAGGCGCCGACGCCGAACAGAAGCATGATCCACACCGCTGCGATGGCCGCATTCCTGGTGTCGCGATCCATCATGCCGCGTCCGGGCAGTGGGCGTTCATCAAGCTGGTTTTCAAGGTTTGGAACTCCTGAGGCAGGACCAATCGATCGGTCCTAGTGATGGTGGTCGTGATGCGCGGCCGCTTCATGCCCGTGCTCATGCCCGTGCTCATGGCCGTGGCTATCGTCGGCGCACTGTCCGAATTCCGGTTCCACGGTGGCATGGCTGATGCCGTGCTCGCTGGCAAGCCGCTTCTTGACGGCGCTGACCGCCTGGTGCGCGTCGACGCCCTCGTCGAGGCAGGCATGCAGCGTCGCCATGTTGCTGGTTCCGTCGAGCGACCAGACATGCATGTGATGCACTTCGCGGACGCCCGGGACCGTCGTTTCGATGTCCATGGCTATGAGATCACGGTCGAGGCTGGGCGGCACGCCTTCGAGCAGGACATGGGCGGCTGCGCGCATCAGCGACCATGCCGTATACAGGATCAGCAGCGAGACCAGGACCGACAGGATCGGGTCTATCGGCGTCCAGCCGGTCGCCAGGATAACCAACGCAGCCGCGATGGCGGCGGCTGAGCCGAGCAGGTCGCCCAGCACATGCAGGATGGCGCCGCGCATGTTCAGGTTCTCGCGATCGCCGCCATGCAGCACCAGGAAGGACCCGATATTGACCAGCAGCCCGAGGATCGCGACCACCAGCATCGGGCCGCCAAGCACCGGAGCCGGTGCCTGCAGCCGCCTCCATGCCTCGTAGACGATCCACAGCGCGATGACGAAGATGGCGATGCCGTTGGTATAGGCCACCAGCGTCTTGACCCGGCCGAAGCCATAGGTGAGGCGCACGGTCGCCGGACGCCCCGCTAGATGAAACGCATACCAGGCAAGGCCGAGCGCGATCGAATCGGCGAGCATGTGGCCGGCATCGGCCAACAATGCCAGTGAGCCGGTAAGGATGCCGCCGAGCGCTTCGGCGACCATGAAGCCGCCAGTCAGGCAGGCCGCGGTAAGCACGCGTTTCTTGTCGGTCGAGCCATGCACATGACCGGGCCCATGATCGTGGCCAATGTGATCGTGCCCAGTGTGATCGCGCCCGGTGTGATCATGCCCGCTGTGATCGTGGGTGTGGGCCAATGGCATACTCCCGTTACGCGCCTGATCTCACGCACCGAACTGCGCGCGAAAATCCTCAAGCCGTCGCTTCTGCTGGCCGTCGCCATCGAAATTAGCCGGATCGAGCCACGCTTCATAGGCCTTGCGCAAGGCCGGCCACTCCTTGTCGATGATCGAATACCATGCCGTATCGCGGTTTTCACCCTTGACGATGAGATGCTGGCGGAAAATGCCCTCGAACTTGAAGCCGAACCGTTCTGCCGCCCGCTTAGATGGCTCGTTGCGGTTGTTGCATTTCCATTCGTAGCGGCGATAGCCGAGCTCGTCGAAGATGTATCTCATGAACAGGAACTGCGCTTCGGTCGCCGCCGGCTTGCGCGAGATGATTGGTCCCCAGTAGATGTTGCCGATCTCGATGACGCCGTAGGCCGGATCGATGCGCATCAGTGTCTGGCGCCCGGCGATCTTGCCGCTGGCCTTGTCGATAACCGTGAAGAACAGCGGATCCTCGCTGGCCTCCACCTTGTCCAGCCATGGCTGGAAGGCGGCACGGGTCTCCGGCGGATAGTCGGGCAGCCAGGCGAAGCGCCCATCGACATCGGATACGGACGACGCTTCATAGAGACCGTCGCCGTGTTTTGCAGCGCTCAGCGGCTCAAGCCGGACATACCGGCCGTCGATGGCCTTGCGTTCGGGCCGCGGGCGCGGTTGCCAGTCTTTGAGATTTTCCGACACCGAAAGCTCCAATCCGTTTGACTTTTGCGGCCTGAGGCTCACAAAAACGCGACCCAACAGTAAGAACCACACGGACGGGAAAAATGCTCCACACGATTTCGGCCTTCGACCGTCTCGGCGAGGAAAACGCCTTTGCCGTGCTCGCGAGGGCCACAGCACTGGCCCAACAAGGCCGCGACATCGTCAATCTCGGCATCGGCCAGCCCGACTTCAAGACGCCGCAGCACATCGTCGAGGCGGCGATCAAGGCGCTGCGCGACGGCCATCACGGCTACACGCCGGCCAATGGCCTTTTGGCGACGCGCGAGGCGGTGGTGCGGCGCACGCTGACCACCACCGGCGTAGAGGTGTCGCCCGAAGCGGTGATGATCCTGCCCGGCGGCAAGCCGACCATGTTCGCCGCGATCCTGATGTTCGGCGAGCCTGGCGCCGAGATCCTCTATCCCGATCCGGGCTTCCCCATCTACCGCTCGATGGTCGAGTTCACCGGTGCGGCACCTATTCCAGTACCTATGCGCGAGGAAAACGGCTTTGCCTTCTCCGCAGAGGAAACGCTGGCGCTGATCACCTCCAAGACCAGGTTGTTGATCCTCAATTCGCCCGCGAATCCGACCGGCGGCGTCACGCCGCGGGCCGAGATCGAGAAACTGGTCAAGGGTCTGGAGGCGCATCCCCAGGTCGCCATCCTCTCCGACGAGATCTACGACGTCATGACCTATGACGGCGAGACGCATTGCTCGCTGCTTGGCTTCCCCGGGATCCGCGACCGGCTGATCGTGCTCAATGGCTGGTCGAAGACCTGGGCTATGACCGGCTGGCGCATGGGCTGGTCGATCTGGCCGAATGGCGACAAGGGCGCTCACCTCTACGACAAGGTGCGCAAGCTCGCGGTCAATTGCTGGTCCTGCGTCAACGCGCCGAGCCAGTTTGCCGGCATCGCGGCCATCGACGGCCCGCAGGACGACGTCGACAAGATGATGCGCGCCTTCGACCGCCGCAGGAAGATCGTGGTCGAGGGATTGAACGCCCTGCCTGACATATCCTGCATCACGCCCAAGGGAGCGTTCTACGCCTTCCCCAACGTCTCGAAGACCGGCTGGAAAGCAAAGAAGCTTGCTTCGGCCCTGCTCGACGAGGCCGGCGTGGCATTGATTGGCGGCCCCGATTTCGGCATTCTCGGCGAAGGCTATATCAGGCTCTCCTACGCCAACTCCGAGGAGAACATCTTGCGGGCACTGGAGCGGATCGGAGCGTTCCTGGGCAAGTGAGGCTGTCGGGCCTTGCGACCGGCGCTGGATGTTTGCAATCACGACAGAAGGTGACTCGATGTTTTACGCCATCCTCGCCTACCATGTGGAAGGAGCCATCACCGCACTGACGCCGGAGCAGGACGCCGCATTGATGGCCGACCTGCTCGAAATCAACGATCGGCTTTACCGGGAAGGCAATCTTGGCCCATCGGCGCGGCTTGGGGCGACCCAGTCGGCCTGCACCTTGCGTGGACCGGGCGACGGAACCGTTTTTGACGGGCCGTTCGCCGAGACGAAGGAACAGCTTCTCGGTCTCTATGTCGTAGACTGCGCGACACGCGACGATGCGATCGTTATCGCCCGCGACCTGCGCCGCGTTAATCCGACCGCCGTCTACGAAATCCGTCCAATCGCGCTCTACCTGCCGGGCGTGGCGTTGGCCGGGAAATAACTACCCACGCCCGACGAACGGCATCTTGGTCGCCATCACCGTCATGAACAGCACATTGGCGTCGAGCGGCAGGCTGGCCATGTGGACAACGGCGTCGGCAACGTGCTGAACGTCCATCACCGCTTCGGCAGCGATAGAGCCGTTGGCCTGCGGCACGCCGACCGTCATCGGCTGCGCCATGTCGGTCAGTGCGTTGCCGATGTCGATCTGGCCGCAGGCAATGTCGTAGGGCCTTCCGTCGAGCGCCAGCGTCTTGGTCAGCCCGGTGATGGCATGCTTGGTCGCGGTATAAGGCACGGAGCCCGGGCGCGGCGCGTAGGCCGACACCGAGCCATTGTTGATGATGCGGCCGCCCATCGGGCGCTGCTTGCGCATGGCGCCAAAGGCGGCGCGAGCGCACAAGAACGAACCGGTGAGATTGACGCCGACGATATCGTTCCACACCTCGACCGGGATCTCGTCGATGGGCGTCGATTTGTAGCCCATGCCGGCATTGTTGAAGAGCAGGTCGACGCGGCCGAAGGCCGCCGCCACCGTCTCGAACAGATCGTCGACCTCGCCGGCCTTGCTGATATCGCAGGCAACCGCCAATGCCTTGGCATCGGTGCGGCCAGCCTCGGCGACCGCGGCATCCAGCACCGGCTTGCGGCGCCCGCAAAACACCGTGTTCCAGCCGGCCTTGAGCAGCGCCGTAGCGACGCTCTTGCCGATGCCGGTGCCGGCGCCGGTGACGATGGCGGTTCTTTTTACGGTCATGGCTATTGTCCTCCGAAGCGACGCGCGCTCGCGCTATTTTCCGGGTTTGCGCACGAAGCAAAGGGATCGCAAATGACGGCGGCGATGGCAAGCCGAAGCACAAAGCATGATCCGAAAATTGGGATCCGATTTTGCTCGAGATCATGCTCGGGCGAGCAGATCGTGCCGACAAAAAGGGCGGTCATTGGCGACCGCCCTGATCTGGACCGGGCTTGGGAGGAGGAAAGCCGATCCAACTGGTTAGAATGATGCGCTTGCTGGGTTAACGAAAGGTTAACGCCAGACAAGCCACCTGTGCCGTTTTGGCCTACCAGCGCGGATTGGGTGAAGTTCCGGCCTTGGCCGGCACCTTGGCTGCCGAAACTGTCGCCTCGACATGATCGACCAGCGCATCCGGCAGGCCAAGCCGGCCGGCCAGCAGGTCGAGGTAGCCGCGCTCGGCGCGTGTGTCGGGATCGATGGTCAGGCGCGATGCCGTGTAGAGTTCGAGCTTCTGCGCATCGGTCTGGGCGCCTGCCACCAGCGCGTCGAGGTCGAGCGGGCTCGCCAGCTCCGCCATCAGGAATTTTTCGGCGTCGGAGCCGATGCCCGAAAGACTGAGCTTGCCGGCGATCTTCTGGCGCTCGTCATCGTCGACATGGCCGTCGGCCTTTGCTGCCGAGATCATCGCCCGCACCAGCGTCAGCGTGAATTCGTCCTCGCCTTGCGGCGCCTGCGACGGGTGGAAGGCGGTGTCCTTGGGCGGCGGCAGCAATTCAGGTTCGCCGCCTGCCGGCGCCTCGGCCGGAGCATTGCCGGCCTTGTAGTTCTGGTAAGCCTTGTAGGCGAGCCCGCCGATCGCGGCCAATCCACCGAGCTTCACCGCGGTACCCGTCACCTGGCGGCCGGCACCGGTTCCGAGCAGCACTGCAGCGAGCGCTCCAGCGGCCAGCGGATTGTCCTTGGCCATCTGCACGGCCTGGCCCGCCTTGTCGCGAACGGTGCCACTGGTGCCGGGGATTTGCGAGCCGAGCAGATCGTCGAGAAGCTTCTTGGGATCGAACATACATTGCCTCCAGGATTGCCCGGCCGAACGGGCAGGTTTCGAACGTCGAAGACGTAGGTCCCGAACCCTTGCATTACAATGACAAACCCACGCCTTGCGGCTGTCGATGACAGAGCCAAACTAGGATCCGATGTGCGGATCCCTGCCCCGCGCCTGCGCAAGCTCGACTTGCCGCTGACGCTCGGCATAGCGCTGGCGGTCCTGGTCCGAACGCGCATCGAAGCAATGCGGGCACGAAACACCGGCGGCAAATCTAGGCGATGTCAGGTCGCTCGGCGTCAGCGGATGGCGGCAGGCGCGGCAGAGTTCCGCCTCGCCCTCGGCGAGGCCGTGCGACACAGAAACGCGCTCGTCGAAGACGAAGCACTCGCCTTGCCAGAGGCTCTGTTCGGACGGAACCTCCTCGAGGTATTTGAGGATGCCACCCTTGAGGTGGAATACGTCCTCTAAGCCGAGCGATTTGACGTAGGCGGTCGCCTTTTCGCAGCGTATGCCGCCGGTGCAGAACATCGCGACCTTGCGGCCTTCGAACTCCGCCCGGTGTGCTTCCACCCAGGCCGGGAACTCGCGAAAGCTGGCTGTAGCGGGGTCGATTGCGCCCTTGAAGGTGCCGATCGATACCTCATAGGCGTTGCGCGTGTCGATGACGACAGTGTCGGGCTCGGAAATCAGCGCATTCCAGTCGGCAGGCGCGACATAGGTGCCGGCGCTCGTCGCCGGATCGATATCGGCGATGCCCATGGTGACGATCTCGCGCTTCAGCCGCACCTTCATGCGATGAAACGGCATTTCCGCGGCTACGCTGTATTTGACCTCGAGGCCGGCGAGCCCTTCGACGGCTTCGAGATAATCGATCAGTTGGCCGATCGCCGTTTCGCTGCCGGCCACGGTGCCGTTGATGCCTTCATGCGCCAGAAGCAGCGTGCCCTTGATGCCGCGCCCGCAACAGAAGGCAGCGAGCGGCGCGCGCAGCTCCTCGAAGGCGTCGAGCCGGGCAAACCGGTAGAGCGCCGCGACGCGGAGAGGTTGAAATGGTGTCATGGCCGAAGCCACTAAACGCACCCGCAGGCCGATTCAAGGCAGCGCCGGAATCCAGCCAAGTATCGGCCGCGCGTGACATCGCGACACGCTTCGTTTCATGGACAGAAAAACACCCGTCTGCTAATCGGTTGAATTGCCCTCAAGCGCGTCGCGCCGAAACCAATTCATGCGACGCGCTTTAGGTCTTTGTTTTATGGATGTCGTTTTCCCAAAGCCGGGATCGCTTTGGGGCGACATGCGCTAGGATACGGAGAGACAGATGCCCAGCAAGACCGAAAACCTCCTGTCGCTCCTAAACGGCCAGCCGGTCATCCCGGTGCTGAAGATCGCCAATGTCGCTGATGCCGTGCCCTTGGCCCGCGCCCTGGCACGCGGCGGCCTGCCGGCGATCGAGATCACGCTGAGGACCGCCGACGCGCTTGAGGCGATCCGGCGGGTGGCTGGTGAGGTCGAGGAAGCCATCGTTGGCGCCGGCACCATTCTCGATATCAGGCAGTTCGAAGAGGCAGCGAGCGCAGGCTCGCGATTCATCGTCAGCCCCGGCATCACCCGCGAGCTTCTGGCGGCAGCAAGCGACAGCGCTGTTCCGCTGCTACCCGGCGCCATCACGCCCGGCGAGATCATGGCCGCACGGGAAGCCGGCTTGCGCTTTCTCAAATTCTTCCCGGCTGAGCAGTCGGGCGGCATCGCCTCACTGAAGGCCTTCGCCTCGCCGCTTGCCGATGTGAAATTCTGCCCGACCGGCGGCATCACCGGCAAGAACGCAGCCGATTATCTCAGCCTGCCCAATGTCATCTGCGTCGGCGGCTCCTGGGTGGCCCCGGACGATATGGTCAAGGCCGGCAAGTGGGACGAGATCGAAGCCCTGGCGCGTGCGGCAAGCAAGCTGGCGAAGTAAGGCCTTCGTCGCCGCATGAAAACCCGGCCGGCTTCCGTCGACCGGGTTGCGTTCCTGCTGCGAGCAGGGTCCGTCGCAGGTTTCGAGCCATCCGCGATCACTGCGATGTCACACCGGAGTGATCCGCCGATGGCAGCGGCATAGCGGCTGGTCTCGCAGCAAAAAGCCGCGCAGGTTGCCCAGCGTGGCTTTGTCGATTGGCTGATCGCTCACTTGGTCTGGAAGCGGGCGACCGAGAGGAACTTGACCGCGTTGCCTGTAAAGCGGTTGGCATCAGCCATCTGGTTGTCCTGCTGGAAGCCGGCCGTGTAGACCTCGCTCGGCGCCGTGTGCACGATGCTGTAGGCGTAGCCCGGCGCTGTCGTCGCGCTCGAGACGGTGGCGACATGCTCGCCGCTGGTCAGCGCCCAGCGGGCGGCCTGCGGTGCGGCGGCAACCACCATGGCCTTGGGGCCTGGCTTCAGGTCGCGCGCGGTGGCTCTCGATTCCTTGCGGGTGGTTTTCACGCCGGCACCGATCGCGGCGACCGGATCGGAGCCGGCCGGGCGGGCAACGACAGCCTCGCGCGGCGATGCGGCATCATTACCCGACGGATCGTTGAAGGCCGAACGCGGCTCGGACTCGGACAATGAAGCAACCTGGTATTCACCGGCCGCGCCGACCTGGGCATTGGCCTCGTCGAGAACGGCCTTGACCGCGTCCGGCCGAGCCATCTCGGGGCGCGCCGTCGGCAGCACCGAGAACGCGTCGGTCGCGGTCTTGCTGTGCTCAGCCGTATCGGCCAACGCCATCAGCACGGTCTTGCTGGGGGACGCAGCCAGAGCGGCTGGCAGAGAAGCGTCGGGGCGCCATGTCGGCAACGGTATGTTGTTGACGGCAATTTGGGCCGGATCAGCCGAAGCCGCTGCGTCGGCCATGCCGAAAGGAACGGTAGCCGGCGCATGTGCGGTCGCCACGGCCTGCTCGGTGGTGGCTGTCGCATCCGCCATCCCAAAAGGAACGCTTTCAGGCGGCTGAGCGCCGACATCGGCCTTCGGCCGCGGTGCGAAATCAGGCAACGGAATACTGCGTGCAGGCAATGCCGCTATGATCGTCTCCGGCGTGTCCTGTTCAGGCTCGGGGGCCTGCTCCTCGGTCACCTGCGGAATCTCGGCGCGCTGCGCGTTATCCGGCGCCACGATGGCGATGCCTGGCAGGTTGCCGGTCTTTGCTGCCTCGGCCGGCTTCAGGTTTCTCGCCTTGGGCGGAGGTGCAGCCGAAGCGGTCTCGACATCGGCGCTGTCGTCGGCCTCGTCGTCGCCGCCGCCAAAAAAGGCCGACAGGAACCCGCCTGATTTCTTGCCGCTGCCACCAGCGCTGGCCAACTCGATGGCCGGCGAGCCCGAACCCTTGCGCGCCTTGTAGGAGGCGAGCGCCTGCTCAAAGCCGGGCAGCGGCCTGCCGTCGCTCGGCACATGCAGCGTCTTGCCATTGGGGAACAGGCTGACCAGTTCCTGGCGGCTGATGCCGGGCCAATGGCGCACATTGCCGACATCCATATGGACGAAGGGCGAACCGGAAGACGGATAGTAGCCGACGCCACCGCCCTGCATCTTGAGACCGATATTGCGCAGCTTCTTCAGCGGCACGCCGGGAATGTAGAAATCCATCGCCTTGCCGAGCATGTGCTGGCTCTTCTCGGCGACGCCCCGGCTGCGGCTGCGCAGCATCGAGTTCGTCGACGGCGAGCGATAGCCGCAGACGACCTGGATGTAGTCCGTGGCGCCGGCTTCCCGGTACGCTTCCCAGACCAGATCGAGCAGACGCGGATCCATCTTGGTCGGCTCGTTGCGACGCCAGTCGCGCAGAATGATGTTGATCTTCCTGAGACCCTCCGGGACGTAGCGGCCGTTGCGCTTGTAGACGATCTCGGCCTTCTCGTGTGTATGGAGGTGATAGAGCTTCAGCGAACGTGTTTCGGCGCTAGCTCCGGTCGCAGCCGCGGCAACAAAACCAAGTGCGACAATCAATGCCGCCAGCCACTTCGGCCAGACGTTCACTTGATGGTGCCGCCCGTTTGTGTGTCGTTCGATTCTGTCCAAATCAAAAGGCCCTGCAGGCTGCCGTTTGTCCCCGGATTTGTCCAAACGGATGTGTCGTGATCACATCCGAATATCGATCCTAATGGTTAATCATCGCTTATTGAAGTCGAAATGCGGTAACACCGTGGCGATATCCCGCCAAAAATTGTACACGGGGTTTCTTGGTAAACCACTGGTTTAGATCATGTTTCCGCCTTTGCGTGGAACACGATCTGTTACCGTCAGCCTTAATGCGTGAACAGCGCTGTCCATGGGCCCGCCACAATCCGCCAACGGCCGGTATACGGCCTGTTGTGGCATTGCAGACTGGTGCCGAGCTTGTGCCTCAGGAAGCGAGCCGGTCGACTCGGCCGGTCTCAGGGTCGATGCCGTATTCCTTGAGCTTGCGATAGAGCGTCGAACGGCCGATGCCGAGTCGGCGGGCGACTTCGCTCATCTGGCCGTTGTAGTGATCGATGGCGAGCTTGATCATCTCGAATTCGACATCGGCCAGAGCGCGTACATTGCCGCGATCGTCGAGCGCCCGCAACGTGCCGAAGCGAGGCGGCAACCTGGCCGGCGAATTGGACTCGGTTGCCAAGCTAACCTCGCCGGGCAAAGCTTCTTCTTCGTCCCCCTCCGGAGGCAAGGACGGCGACAGCGCAGCGCCGTCGGTGTCGAGGTTGACGGTGCCTTCCACCTGCGCCCGGATCTGCGGGAAGTCCTCCGTGGTCAGCAAATCACCTTCGCAGAGCACAGAGGCCCGGAAGACAGCATTTTCGAGCTGCCGGATGTTTCCGGGCCAGTCATAGGCCTGCAGCACGGCGAGCGCAGCGGCCGAAATGCCTTGCAGGCGATGACGCGGGTCGGCCGGCGCCACCTTGTCCATGAAATGGGTGACCAGGTAGGGGATGTCGTCGCGGCGGTCGCGCAGCGGCGGCACGAAGATCGGGTAGACGTTCAGCCGATAGAACAGATCCTCGCGGAACTTGCCGTCCTTGACCTGCTGCAGGAGGTTGCGGTGCGTCGCCGAAATCAGCCTGATGTCGACCCTGACGGTCGAGCGTCCGCCGACCGGGTCGACCTCGCCGTCCTGCACGGCGCGCAACAGCTTGACCTGCACGTCGAGCGGCAGGTCGCCGATCTCGTCGAGAAACAGCGTGCCGGAATGCGCTTCGACGAATTTTCCGGTGTGCTTGTCGGTCGCGCCGGTGAACGAGCCCTTCTCGTGGCCGAACAGGATCGATTCGACCAGATTGTCGGGAATGGCGCCGCAATTGACGGTGACGAAGGGTTTCGAGCGGCGGTCGCCGCTGCCCTGGATGGCGCGCGCCACCAGCTCCTTTCCGACGCCGGACTCGCCCTCGATCAGGATCGGAATGTTGGATACCGCCGCCTTCTGGCCAAGGCGGATCACCCTGTCCATGGCCGGGCTGTGCGTGATCATGTCCTTGAAGGTCAGAAGACCGCTGCGCCGGCGCGACGTGCGCTTGACCTCGCCCTCGACGGCCTCGACCTTGAGCGCATTGCCGATCGACGCCTGCAGTCTGTCCGGAGACGCCGGCTTGACGACGAAATCGAAGGCGCCGTGGCGCATCGCCGAGACCACGGTCTCGATGCCGCCCTGGGCGGTCTGTACGATGGTCGGGATATTTATGTCGCGCTCGCGCATCGCCTTCAGCACGCCGATGCCGTCGAGACCGGGCATGACCAGGTCGAGGATGACCACCGAAACCTCGCGGGCGCTGGGCCCGTCGAGGACATCGAGAGCAGCCGCGCCGCCATCGACGACGATGGCCGTGTAACCGAACCGTGTCACCGCCGCTTCGAGCAGCCGGCGCTGCACGGGATCGTCATCGACTATGAGTATGGAACCTGTCATGACTGGTATGACTGCCCGCCCGAGGAATTCTGCCCTGTGGACCATCTTGGCACAGGGTTCTAAATAAGGTTTCAAAAAACCCGGTGAATGAATTCCTTAGGATTTGACCGGCTTCTCGTTTCCCCCTGAACCTTGGCCACGGAAGGTGTCGGCAATGCACATGGTCTCTGGGCACATGGTTTCTGCTCGGCAGCTTGCGGCGCCAGCGTCCGGTCAGGGCGCGGCCGAGCTTGGCGACCTGCCGGAATGGAATCTTGCCGACCTCTATGCCGGCATGGACGCGCCGGAACTGAAGCGCGACATCGCCAAGGCCGCCACCGATGCGATCAGCTTCGAGAGTCGCTGGAAGGGCACGCTGGCCGCCGAGGCCGAACGCGGCGGCGCAGGCAGGCTGGGCGAGGCGCTTGTCGCCTACGAGGCTCTGGAGGAACTGATCGGCCGAATCGTGTCCTATGCGGGGCTGGTCTATGCCGGCAACACTGCCGACCCGCAGCGCGCCAAGCTCTATGGCGACATCCAGGAGAAGATGACCGACGCCAGCGCGCATCTTCTGTTCTTCGCGCTCGAACTCAACCTGATCGACGATGCCGCCATCGAAGGCGCGCTAACCGGTGATCCGGCATTCGGCCACTACCGGCCTTGGGTGCTCGATCTGCGCAAGGACAAGCCCTACCAGCTCGAAGACCGTGTCGAGCAGCTCTTCCACGAAAAATCTATCACCGGACGCGGTGCCTGGAACCGACTGTTCGACGAGACGATGACGGATCTTCGCTTCGACATCGACGGCGAGGAACTGACGCTGGAGCCCGCGCTGAACCGGCTGCAGGACGCCGATGGCGAGGTGCGCCGCCGGGCGTCCGAGGCGCTGGCCACGACCTTCCGCAAGAATTTGCGCACCTTCACATTGATCACCAACACGCTGGCCAAGGACAAGGAAATATCGGACCGTTGGCGCGGCTTCGAGGACATTGCCGACTCACGCCATCTCGCAAACCGCGTCGAGCGCAGCGTGGTGGATGCCCTTGCGTCCGCCGTTCGCGATGCCTATCCGCGCCTGTCGCACCGCTACTATGCGATGAAGGCGCGCTGGCTGGGCATGGAAGCGATGAACCATTGGGACCGCAACGCGCCGTTGCCGGACACGCCTCAGGCGATCATCGGCTGGAACGAGGCCAGGAACACTGTGCTGTCCGCCTATCAGCGCTTTTCGCCAGACATGGCGGAGATCGCGCGAACCTTCTTCGACCGCAACTGGATCGACGCGCCGGTGCGTCCGGGCAAGTCGCCCGGCGCCTTCGCGCATCCGACCGTGCCGTCGGCGCATCCCTACGTGCTGCTCAACTACATGGGCAAGCCGCGCGATGTGATGACGCTGGCGCATGAACTTGGCCATGGCGTGCATCAGGTGCTGGCCAGCGGCCAGGGCGCGCTGATGGCCTCGACGCCGCTGACGCTGGCCGAGACCGCGTCCGTCTTCGGCGAGATGCTGACCTTCCGCTCACTGCTCGACCAGACCACGGACAGGCGCGAGCGCAAGGCCATGCTCGCCCAGAAAGTCGAGGACATGATCAACACGGTCGTGCGCCAGATCGCCTTCTATGAATTCGAGCGTAAGGTGCATGCCGAACGCAAGAACGGCGAACTGACCTCTGACAGGCTCGGCCAGTTCTGGCTCGAAGTGCAGGCCGAAAGCCTGGGGCCGGCGATCAAGCTGCGCGAAGGCTACGAGGTGTTCTGGACCTACATCCCGCACTTCATCCATTCGCCCTTCTATGTCTATGCCTATGCCTTCGGCGACTGTCTGGTGAACTCGCTCTATGCCGTCTATCAGAACGCCGAGCGCGGCTTTCAGGACAAGTATTTCGAAATGCTCCGCGCCGGCGGCACCAAGCATCATTCGGAGCTTCTGGCGCCCTTCGGGCTTGACGCCACCGACCCCGCCTTCTGGCAGATCGGGCTTGGCGTCATCAGCGGCCTGATCGACGAGTTGGAAGTGCTCGACACTTGAAATGCGTCCCGCAGGCGTCGCCGAACAGTTTAGCCCGAATGCATGTTGGTATCGCTGTATTCTTGCTCTAAATATCTGTTCTTGAAGTACTCTCCATCGAAGTTTTTCAGATAGCTTTCCACAAGCTCTATGATAGCCTTCGCTCCAAGCTCAGCCGGAGCGCATGCGGATCGGCGAGGAAATATCTCAGCCGGCCGTAGCGCTCAGGCGAACGCGACGATGGCCGTTGGCCATGGCAAGCAAGGCCGATTGCCGACAGCTCGAACCGAAGCCGGCTGTTCTGCGAACCGCGGAACCACCATCGAGTAGTCCTTCGCCGAAGGTCATGACCCCACGGCAGACGGATCTGACTGGAGAGAGACAATGGGCACTTTTTTCTACATGCTCCTGGCATTCCTGGTAGGCGTGCTTGTGGGCTGGTTCCTGTGGGGCCGCCTGCGCGGTGATTTGGACAGCTTGCGTGGCGACGTCGACCGCACCCGTAGCGAGCGCGACAGACTGCGCGCCGACAGCGACCGGCTGACCGCTGAACTCGATGCATGCGGCAAGACTCGCGCCGACCTTGAGCGCCGGCTGCGCGACGCGCAGGCGACGCCCGCTGCCAGTGCCACGACAAACGCCGCCCCCTCGGCCCTGATGTCGCAACCTTCGACGGCCAAATCCGCGCCCACAAAGCCGGCGCCTGCCAAGCCGGTGGCCGCAAAGGCAGCCCCTGCAAAGGCGGTGGCTGCGAAATCGGCGGCGCCAAAGCCGGCAGCGTCGAAACCTGCGGTCAAGCCCGCGGCGAGCAAGCCGGCAGCCGCGACCTCGGCGGCCAAGAGTTCGACCGCACCAAAGGCAGCCCCGGCCAGGAAAGCCGCACTGGCACCTGCCAAGCCGGCATCCGGCAAGCCTGCCAATCTGCGTCGGCTGATCGGCATTGGGCCGGTCAACGAGAAGCTGCTCAAGGCGCAAGGCGTCACCAGCTTCGCCCAGATCGCCGGCTGGACAGCCGCCGATATCAAGCGGATCGAGGACGTGATGAATTTCGACGGCCGCATAGCACGCGAGCGCTGGATCGAGCAGGCGAAGCTGCTCGCTGACGGCAACGAGAAGGAATTCGCCAAGCAGTTTCCAACTGCTGGAACCGCCAGCAACACCTGATTGTCAGGCAATAGCTGAAGATTGCAAACGGCGGCGCCAATCCTGCGCCGCCGTTTGCTTTTGGCCCTTGGGTTTGCCCGGAGTCGACCCGAAGGTCGGCCCAAGGTCGGCCCAAGGTCGGCTTTGAGTGGCAGCGTGCCGTTCCCTCGATTGCGCGCGAGCGGCCCCCCATATAGAGCGATCGACGGCTTCATTGACCGCAGCATCCGGTGCCCATGTCCCTGCCCGCCGCAATTTTCCGCAACGACGAAAGTGCGCGCCAGCTCGTTTTCGACCGGCCGGCCGATGTCATCGTGGCGCATGAGGCAAAGGATTTCCTGCCGGCGCTGGAAGCAGCGCAAGCCGCGCACGATGCCGGCAAATGGCTTGCCGGCTATTTCTCCTACGAGGCGGGTTATTTGCTCGAACCGAAGCTCGTTCCCTTGCTGCCGGACGGGCGCCGAACTCCGCTCGTGTGCCTTGGCGTTTTCGATGCGCCGGTCGAAGAGGCGGTGCCGCCGCGCAATACCGTGGCGACCAATGGCCCGATCTTCGACGCCCGCGCGACGTGGTCGCCTGAGGATTACGAGAAGCGGTTCTCACGGCTGCACCAGCACATCAGGCAGGGTGATTGCTACCAGGGCAATTTGACCTTTCCGGTGCATGCGCAATGGTCAGGCGACCCGCTTGCCGCCTTCGATGCGCTGACCGAACGCCAGCCGGTAAAATATGGCGCGCTCGTCGCGCTCGGTGAACCCATCGTGCTGTCGCGCTCGCCGGAACTCTTTTTTGAAATCGACGCCGGGGGCATGATCGAGACGCATCCGATGAAGGGCACGGCGCCGCGCGGCGCGACCAAGGCCGAGGACGAACGGCAGAAGATCTTTCTGCGCAATGACGAGAAGAACCAGGCCGAAAACCGCATGATCGTCGATCTCCTGCGCAACGATATCTCGCTGATCAGCGAGGTCGGCACGCTCGACGTCCCGGCGCTGTTCCGTATCGAAACCTATCCGACGGTCCACCAGATGGTGAGCGACGTCAGGGCCAAACTGCTGCCGGGTCTTTCCATCCGCCAGATCTTCGCGGCGCTGTTTCCTTGCGGCTCGATCACCGGCGCGCCAAAGATCCGCGCCATGGAAATCCTGCACGATCTGGAAGGCACGCCGCGCGATGTCTATTGCGGCGCCATCGGCTGGATCGCGCCCGGTGGCACGATGCGCTTTTCCGTGGCGATCCGCACCATCTCACTCTTTTCCGGCGGCGAGGCCGTCTACAATGTCGGTGGAGGCGTCGTCTTCGATTCGACCGCGCAGGAGGAGTATCAGGAGTGTCTGCTGAAAGCGCGCTTCGCTACGGGAACACCGCCAATTTCCAGCTGATCGAGACCATGCGCTGGGAGCCCGGTTCGGGCTTCCTGCGCTTCGATCGCCATCTCGCCCGCCTCTATGGTTCGGCGGCGGAACTCGGCTTCCGCTATGATCCGCAGACGATCGGCGACGTACTTGGCGATGCGGTCAGTGGGTCCGGCACTGCCCTGCGCACCCGCCTCGTCTTGTCGCGCGACGGCGAGGTGACCGCCTCGGCACAACCCTATGAACCGCTCGCCGCTGACAAGGTCTGGGCGCTGCGGCTGGCGCGAACGAGGCTCGATTCGCACGATACGCTGCTGCGCCACAAGACCAGCCGGCGGCAGCTCTACACGCATGCCCGCGCTGAATATCTTATCACCCAGGCGGACGAGGTCATCCTGGCTAACGAGCGCGGCGAAATCTGTGAAGGCACCATCACCAACGTCTTCGCCGATTTCGGCGACGGAGCGCTGGCGACGCCCCGGCTCGACTGCGGCCTCCTGCCTGGCGTATTGCGCGCGGAGCTTCTGGACGAAGGCCGCGCCCATGAAGCGATCTACAGCTTGGACGATCTGAAGACCGCCAGGGCGCTGTTCGTCGGCAACTCGCTGCGCGGACTGATTCCGGCCAAACTTACCTGAGAGAAGCCCAAACAATGTTTGTCGTCTCGCTGAACTACAAGGTGCCGCTGACCGAAAACGACCGCTTGCAGGCGGCGCACGTGGAATGGCTGAACGCCTGCTATGCGGACGGCATCTTCGTTGCCTCCGGGCCGAAGAAGCCGAGGACCGGCGGCATCATCATCGCACGATGTCCGCGCGAGGTGCTCGACGCCAGGCTGGCCGCCGACCCTTTCGCCAAGGCAGGCGCGGCCGAATATGATGTCACCGAATTCCTGGCGAGGATGACCGCCGCCTGCCTCGATCATCTCAAGGAGGCATGAGCTTGGCCGAGGCGCTGCCCGCCCACACGCCTTATGACGGTTCGTCGAAACTCTTCAGCATCGGGCTGAAGCCTCTCAATCCGGCGGACTGGATCGAGGTCGACGATCATCTGCTGCCTTATCTCGCCGAGAAGCGCCGGCTCTACGCGGAAATCCCCGAGCGCGTTTTTGTCGAGGAGGACGGCACGCGGGACGCCCAGCAGGAAGTGCTCGAATTGCTCCGCGCGTATCTGCCCGGGAGATTTCCCGGTATCTATCACCCCACCGATACGGGCATCGAGGCCGTTGATGCCGCGAACCATCCCGCCATTCCTTCCGGTCTGGGCGATGCGCCGCTGGTCACGGCTTCGCTGCTGGTCCAGGAAGACCTGATCCTGATGCGCCGCAGCGACAGCGGCTGGCGGCTTGTCGCAGGCTCGCTGTGCTTTCCCTCTTCCTGGTCGCTTCTCGAAAAGTTCGGCAAGCCGCTGCAGGACATCCACGCCCCGGTGCCGGGTTTCGGCCCGGGCACGCGTCCGGCCGAGCTGATCAACCGCATGTTCGACGGTCTGCAGGGCCAAGCCGTCGAGCGCTACAACTGGTCGATCCAGTCGGGCGACGCGCTCTACCATCCGCTTTCCGACCTGCAGCGCATCGACCGCGCCACGAACCGGCCCTCGCGTTTTCCCGACGGCGACATCGACGCCCATGCCTTCATCCGTGTCGAGCGTCAGACATTGCGAAGACTGCCTGTTACACGCGATATCCTGTTCACCATCCGCATCCATCTCGACCCGCTCGCCGTCCTCGCCCGGCACCCGGATCGGGCGATGCTCGCGGTGTCTTTCGCCGCCCAGCTCGAAGCGCTCGATCTCGCCCAGCTCGACTACAAGGGCCTGACCGCAGACCGCGACCGGCTGATCTCAGTCCTTAACCACATGGCCAATGACGGCTAGCCGCTGGTTGGCGCTTTTCGCTGGTTTGTGACAATGATCTGTGATGTAGCGCATGGCCGCCGGGCAAAGATGCCCGGTTTTGTGTGCGTGTTCCCAGTTTCCTGGGCTTTAAAGGAGTGTTCGATAAAATGGCGACCGAAAACTGGCCCGTTTACGGTGAAATCACCGGCCCTGTCGTGATGATCGGCTTTGGTTCGATCGGCCGGGGAACGCTGCCGATGATCGAGCGCCATTTCCAGTTCGACAAGTCGCGCATGACGGTCGTCGACCCGCGCGACACCGACCGCAAGCTGCTTGACGATCGCGGCATCGCCTTCGTCCAGGAAGCGGTGACCGAGAAGAACTACAAGAAGCTCTTGACGCCACTTCTGACCAATGGCGGCGGTAAGGGCTTTTGCATCAACCTGTCGGTCGATACCGGCTCGGTGGACCTGATGCGGCTCTGCCGCAAGCTCGGCGTGCTCTACATCGACACCGTCGTCGAGCCATGGCTCGGTTTCTATTTCGATGCCGAGGCCGACAACGCCAGCCGCACCAACTATGCGCTACGCGAGGCGATGATCCAGGAAAAGCACGACAAGCCCGGCGGCGCGACGGCGATCTCCACCTGCGGCGCCAATCCCGGCATGGTCTCGTGGTTCGTCAAGCAGGCGCTGGTCAATCTCGCCACCGATCTTGGCCTCGCGTTTTCAGAGCCTGCGCAGGACGATCGCGAGGGCTGGGCCAAGCTGATGAAGAAGGCCGGCGTCAAGGGCATCCACATCGCCGAGCGCGACACCCAGCGCGCCAAGAAGCCGAAGCCGATGAATGTGTTCTGGAACACCTGGTCGGTCGAGGGCTTCATCTCCGAAGGCCTGCAGCCTGCCGAGCTCGGCTGGGGCACGCATGAGAAGTGGATGCCGAAGAACGCCAAGAAGCACAAGGATGGCTCCAAGGCCGCGATCTACCTGGAGCAGCCCGGCGCCAACACGCGCGTGCGCTCATGGTGCCCGACGCCCGGCGCGCAGTACGGTTTCCTGGTCACCCACAACGAGGCGATCTCGATCGCCGATTTCTTCACCGTACGCGGCAAGAAGGGCAAGGTGCACTACCGCCCGACCTGCCACTACGCCTACCATCCCTGCAATGACGCGGTACTGTCGCTACACGAGATGTTCGGCGCCGCCGGCAAGGCCCAGCCTGTGCACCATGTGCTCGACGAGAACGAACTGGTCGACGGCGTCGACGAGCTCGGCGTGCTGCTCTACGGCCACGACAAGAATGCCTACTGGTACGGCTCGCATCTCTCGCTCGCCGAGGCGCGCAAGCTGGCACCCTATCAGAACGCCACCGGCATGCAGGTCACCTCGGCGGTTCTCGCCGGCATGGTATGGGCATTGGAAAACCCGGAGGCCGGCATAGTCGAGGCCGACGAGATGGACTACAGGCGCTGCCTGGAAGTGCAGTCCCAGTATCTCGGGCCCGTCGAGGGCTACTACACCGACTGGACGCCGCTCGATAACCGCCCCGGCTTGTTCCCGGAAGACCTCGACCGGAACGACCCGTGGCAGTTCCGCAACATCCTCGTCCGATAGCGCCCTGCTCGGAATACTCCATTGCCTTGCAATCGCCCGGAAATCGGGCGATTGAAGGGATGCGGACGAGAGCGACGCGTGCCCGTTTGAAGGCACGATGTACGCTCTGGAAACTTGGATGCGCGCATCGTGCTTTCCGAAAATCGATTCCGATTTTTCGGCCGATGCGAGAGGAGAGGATTTTCACATGACTATTGCGCGCAAAGTTCTTTCTATGAGTTTGGCGGGGGCCATTGCGGCGATGCTTGCTGCTTGTGCCACCAGCGGCCCCGACGGACCGCCGATGGCGGCGTCGCCGAAAGGCGTTGAAGGCTCCTGGATCGATGCCAAGGGCACCGGCCTGTCGACCTTCACCGGCGGCACCTTCACGACCGTCGCCACCGACACAGGCCAGAAGCTTGCCGACGGCAGCTACACGATGACCGGTGCCACTTCGGTACAGATCAACGGCACCTCGCTGATCCGCCAGACGCCAGTCAGCTTCAACTGTCTGATGGTTTCGACAAGCCAGCTCAACTGCACCAGCTCCAGCGGCCAGAATTTCGTGCTGACACGACGCGTCTGAACCTGCTGGCATTCGCTGACGAAGGACGGCGGCCGATTGGCCGCCGTCCTTTTTACGCCGGCAAAGTTCCCGGATTTCCGCTTGCGTCATCCGGGACGCGATGGGAACATGGCCAAAGCGCCGACTGTTATGTTCCAGTCAAGCAAGGGCGTTAAAGGCCTCTGATCAGCTTTCCGGGAGACGAAGATGAAGAAGCTTGCTGCCGTTGCCGCCCTGTCCGCCTCAGCACTCGGCCTGTCGGCCGGCGCATCCTTTGCCGACTACACGTTGAACATCTTGCACATCAACGACTGGCACAGCCGCATCGAAGGCAACAACAAATACGAGTCGACCTGCTCGGCCGACGAAGAGACCAAGGGCGAGTGCATCGGCGGCGCGGGCCGGCTGATCACCGCGATCGCCCAGGAGCGCAAGAAGCTGGATGGTCAGAACGTGCTGCTGCTCAGCGCCGGCGACAATTTCCAGGGCTCGCTTTTCTACACGACCTACAAGGGCAAGGTCGAAGGCGAGTTCCTCAACCAGATGAAGTTCGACGCCATGGCGCTCGGCAACCATGAATTCGACGACGGCGAAGCGGCCTTGGCGCCGTTCCTCGACATGATCGAATTTCCGGTGCTGGGTGCCAATGTGAAGGCCAATGCGCAATCCAAGCTCGGCGATCGCGTCAAGCCGTCGATCGTCGTCGAGGTCGGAGGCCAGAAGATCGGCATCATCGGCGCGATCACCAACGACACGCCGGAGCTCGCGTCCCCCGGTCCCAACGTCGCCATCGAGGACGACGTCAAGTCGATCACTGCCGAGGTCGAGAAGCTGAAGGGCGAAGGCGTCAACAAGATCATCGCCGTGACCCATATCGGCTACAAGCGCGAGCGCGATGTCATTGCAAAAATCCCGGGCATCGACGTCGTCGTCGGCGGCCACAGCCATTCGCTGCTGTCGAACACCGACCCCAAGGCTGAAGGCCCCTACCCGACGATGGTCGACAACCCGGACGGCTACAAGGTGCCGGTCGTGCAGGCGGCGTCCTATTCGAAATATCTCGGCGAGTTCAAGGTGGTGTTCGACGACAATGGCGTCGTCAAATCGGCCAGCGGCGACCCCATCTATCTCGACAAGTCGACCACGCCCGATCCGGCCGTGCTCGCCCGCATCAAGGAGCTAGGCGCGCCGATCGAGGCGCTGAAGAACAAGGAAGTGGCTGAGACGACCGACGTGATCGACGGCAGCCGCGAGAGCTGCCGCACGCGCGAGTGCGCGATGGGCAACCTCGTCTCCGACGCCATCCTGGATCGCGTCAAGGGACAGGGCGTCGAGATCGTCATCTCCAATGGCGGCGGCCTGCGCGCATCGATCGACAAGGGCACAGTGACCATGGGCGAGGTGCTGACCGTGCTGCCGTTCCAGAACACGCTGGCAACCTTCCAGATTTCCGGCAAGGACCTGGTGGCCGGTCTCGAGAACGGCCTCAGCCAGGTCGAGGACGGCGCCGGGCGCTTCCCGCAGGTCGCCGGCCTGAAATACACCTTCGACAGATCCGCCGCACCCAATGCCGGCCGCGTCAAATCGGTGGAGGTCATGGAAGGCGGCGCCTGGACGCCACTCAATCCGGACAAGGACTATCTGGTCGCCACCAACAATTATGTCCGCCAGGGCGGCGACGGCTACAAGGTCTTCGCTGACAAGGCGAAGAACGCCTACGATTACGGTCCAGGCCTCGAACAGGTGGTTGCCGACTATCTCGGCGCCCACCGGCCGTACACGCCGAAGCTCGACGGTCGCATCACCGAGATCGCGGCGACCGTCGCGGCGGCACCCGCGGCCGGAGCAGCTCCGGCAATGCCTGAACTTCCGGCCAACTCGGGTGATATCGCCAACACACCGCCGGCCGTATCGACAGAGACAGCGCCAGCCGCGCCTGCCGCACCAGCCGAGCCAGCAAAACCGGCTGAAGCAGCACCGGCTCCTGCCCCGGCGGCACCGGCCGAACCGGCAAAGCCCGCCGAGGCCGCACCGGCCGAAAGCAGCCATGTCATCGTTGCCGGCGATACCTACTGGGATCTGGCGGTGAAGGCCTATGGCGACGGCACCAAGTGGAAAGTCATTTCGGGCGCCAACAAGGGCTATGAGCCGCGCCGTCTTCCGGTCGGCGCAACGCTGACCATCCCGCCGAAATAGCATCGCTTCGATGCCTGAAAGACACCGCCCGCCCGAGAAACCGGGCGGGCGTCCTGTTTTCGAGCTAAGGTGCGGCCAGACGCTCCATTGAAAGCGCCCACAAGATGGTTAGGTTCGCGTCTCCCGGAGAACCCCTATGACGCTATCCACCCCTGTCGATCGCAAGGCCGCGAAGGCACTTGGCCCGTTGCCCGCCGGACATCCGCCGGTCAAGGCTGGCAAGATCGGCATCATGCTGGTCAATCTGGGCACGCCTGATGGCACCGATTTCAAGTCGATGTGGCGCTATCTCCGAGAATTCCTGTCCGACCCGCGCGTCATCGAGCTCAACAGGGCGATCTGGTATCCGATCCTCTATGGCCTGGTGCTCACCAGGCGGCCGAAGACGTCGGGCGCCAACTATGCCCGGATCTGGAATCGGGAGAAGAACGAGTCACCGCTGCGCACCTATACCCGCGGCCAGGGCGAGAAGCTGGCCGAAGCGCTGCGCGACCTGCCCGATGTCGTCGTCGATTGGGCGATGCGCTATGGCAATCCTTCGACCGAAAGCGTTGCCCAGCGTCTGGTCGACCAAGGCTGCGACCGCATTCTTTCATTCCCGCTCTACCCGCAATATTCGGCGACGACCACGGCAACGGCCAACGATCAGCTGTTTCGCGCCTTGATGAAGATGCGCCGCGCACCGGCCATCCGCAGCGTACCGCCTTACTATGACGAACCGGTCTACATCGAAGCGCTGGCGCGCTCGATCGAGCAGCATCTGGCGACGCTTGATTTCGAGCCGGAGGTGGTCATCACCTCCTATCATGGCATCCCTAAACCCTATTTCGAGAAGGGTGATCCCTATTATTGCCATTGCCAGAAGACGACGCGATTGTTGCGTGAGCGGCTCGGCTGGGATGACAAGAAACTGATCATCACCTTCCAGTCGCGCTTCGGCGCTCAGGAATGGCTGCAGCCCTATACCGACAAGACGGTAGAGAAACTCGGCAAGGACGGCGTGAAAGCGATCGCCATCGTCAATCCCGGCTTTTCCGTCGACTGCATCGAGACGCTGGACGAGATCGGCCGCGAGGCGGCCGAGACCTTCCATCATGCCGGCGGCAAGAACTTCGCCCATATCCCGTGCCTCAACGACAGCGCCGAGGGCATGGCAGTGGTCGAGGCGATGGTGCGGCGCGAACTGTCCGGCTGGGTCTAAAGCAATTCCAGGAAAAGTGTGAAACGGCTTTACGTCCGGAATTGCTTCAACAAGAGTTAAGTTAGAGTGGCTCGCCGCTTCCGTGAAGCGGTGAGCCGCTCTGAACCGGCACGTCTCTACGCCCCCGCCGAAGCGATGGCGATCGCGAACAGTGCCGACGCGGTAGTGGTCGCAACCAGGGACGGCCCGGCCGTCACCGCGCAACATGTCGTGCTTGCCACCGGCTTCGAACTGGTCGATATCGTGCCGGCGACTGCCCACCAGATCCGCTCGACCTGGGCGATCGCGACACGACCGCAACCGCGAAAGATCTGGCGGCAGGCAGCCTTCATCTGGGAGGCGTCGGACCCCTACCTCTATATGCGCGCGACGGCCGACGGCCGGGTCATCTGCGGCGGCGAGGACGAGGATTTTGTCGACGAGGCGCGGCGCGACGAGCTGATCGGCGACAAGAGCGCACGCATTGCCGAAAAGCTTGGCCGGATATTTCCGCATCTCGACAACAGGCCTGAATTCGCCTGGACTGGTTCTTTCGGCACCACGACCACCGGCCTGCCCTATATCGGCGCCATTCCCAGCCACCCTCGTATCCATGCCGTGATGGGCTACAGCGGCAATGGCATTACCTTCTCGCAGATCGCTTCCGAGATTGTCTCGGCTTCGATCAACGGGCTGGACGACATGGATGCAAGGCTGTTTTCTTTCAACCGTAAGTCGCAATCCGACAAACAATGCATCATCACCTGATTGTAACGCATCTGAAATACACTTAAGCCTTTGGTGAAGTCGGCTGCGCGAGAATGGCTTGTGCGGCCTTCGTCTGGGGGAGAGCCAAATGGATTTCAGTGGTTTCGATATTGCGGTTGGTGCACTTGCCCTTCTGGTATTGGTGCTTCTGATCAAAGGCATAAGGACGATCCCGCAAGGCTACAATTATACGGTGGAGCGCTTTGGCCGCTACACCAAGACACTGAGCCCGGGCCTCAATTTCATTTTCCCGTTCGTCGACCGCATCGGCGCCAAGATGAACATGATGGAGCAGGTGCTTGACGTTCCAAGCCAGGAAATCATCACCCGCGATAACGCCATCGTCGGTGTCGATGGCATCGCCTTCTACCAGATCCTCAATGCGGCTCAGGCCGCCTACCAGGTTGCGGGTCTGCAGAACGCCATCCTCAACCTGACAATGACCAACATCCGCACCGTCATGGGTTCGATGGATCTGGACGAGCTTTTGTCGAATCGCGACGCCATCAACGAGCGGCTGCTGCGCGTCGTCGATGAAGCAGCGCATCCGTGGGGCATCAAGATCACGCGCGTCGAGATCAAGGACATCAACCCGCCGGCCAACCTCATCGAATCGATGGGCCGGCAGATGACGGCGGAACGCAACAAGCGCGCGCAGATCCTTGCCGCCGAAGGCCTCAAACAGTCGCAGATCCTCGAAGCCGAAGGCCGCAAGGAAGCCGCCTTCCGCGACGCCGAGGCACGCGAACGTTCGGCTGAGGCGGAAGCCCGCGCCACGCAGGTGGTATCGGAAGCAATTTCCAAGGGCGACGTGCAGGCGCTGAATTACTTCGTTGCTCAGAAATACACCGAGGCATTGGGTAAGATCGGCACCGCCACCAACAGCAAGATCGTGCTGATGCCGTTCGAGGCGTCGTCGCTGATCGGTTCGCTCGGTGGCATTGGCGAGATTGCCAAGGAAGTCTTCCGCAGCGAAGGCACGACCGGCGCGCAAAGACAGGCCGCACGCCCGCCAGTCGTGCGCCCAAGCGACAACTGAGATCGTAGGAGCATGACCCCGAAAAGTGGAAATCGGTTTTCGGAAAACGTCATGCTCAAACAAGAAGAAACACACCCATGATCGACCGCATCATTTCCGAACTTGGCCCGTGGAACTGGATGGTTCTCGGCTTCGCCCTGCTGGTGATGGAGATCATCGCGCCCGGTATCTTCATGCTGTGGATCGGCATCGCCGCCCTGATAATCGGCGCCGTGTCGCTACTGATCTGGGACACCGGTTTCTGGACCTGGCAGGTTCAGGTCCTCGCCTTCCTGGCGCTGTCGCTGGTCTCGGCCTATATCGGCAAGAAGCTGGTCGGCAGTCGCAATGACCCGACCGACCAGCCGCTGCTCAACCGCCGCGGCGCGCAAATGGTCGGCCGTATGGCGACACTTGCCGAACCGATCCGGGATGGACGTGGCCGCATCAAGCTGGGCGACACGCTGTGGCGTGTCTCCGGTCCGGATCTGCCGGCCGGCACGCAAGTGCGCGTGACGGGTGCGGCCGACACCGATCTGGAACTGACAGTGGAGCCCGTCTGAACGTTCAGGCCGCGCCGATCCGCAAGAGATCGTGCAGGTGGATGAGGCCGACTGGTCTCCGGCCCTCCACCACCATCAGGCTGGTGATGGCTGAATTGTTGATCGTCTGCAGCGCCGTTGCCACCAATGTATCCGGCGCCGCCGTCTTCGGTCCTTTCGTCATCACCTGATCCACCGTCATTGCCAGCAGATTGCTGCCTATATGACGGCGGATGTCGCCATCTGTGATGATGCCGACCAGCGCACCGTCGGCGTCGGTGATCGCCACGCAACCAAATCCTTTGCGCGACAGTTCCAGGATAGCGTCCTGCATGCCGGTGCCCGTGACCACCAGCGGCAGCCTGTCGCCGACATGCATGATCTCGCGGATCTGCGTCAGGTTGGCGCCGAGCTGGCCGCCCGGGTGAAAGGTGCGGAAATGGTCCGGCGTGAAGCCGCGTGCTTCGAGGAGAGCAATCGCCAGCGCGTCACCCATTACGAGTTGCAGCAGTGTCGATGTCGTCGGTGCCAGGCCATGCGGGCAGGCCTCTGGCGCGCGCGGCAAAAGCAGCACCACATCCGCCGCCCGCGCCAGCGCTGATGTCTCTCCGGCGGTTATGGCGATAAGCGGAATGGAAAAGCGCCTGGAATAGGCGACGATGCCCATCAATTCCTTGCTCTCGCCCGACCACGACATGGCGATGATGGCGTCGTCCCTGGCGATCATGCCGAGATCGCCGTGATTGGCTTCGGCGGGATGGACAAAGAAAGCCGGCGTGCCGGTCGAGGCCAGCGTCGCCGCGATCTTCGAACCGATATGGCCGCTTTTGCCGACGCCAGTGACGATGAGACGGCCTTCAATCCCGGAGATCATGTCGACGGCTTGGCAGAAAGGCCCGGCCAATCCGCTCCCGAGGGCCTCGGCAAGGGCTGCGACACCAGCTTGTTCTGTCGCCACCGTCCTCAGCGCCGAAGCGATCGACGCTTGCCTGTCCAAAGGCTTGTTGTCAGGAGATCCCGCATGCATGGCTGATGCGATTAGCGCTTTGCCGGAGCGCTGTCCAACGGAAATGGCCGCAGGCATGTCGTCCGAATGTTTGCGGCGGTTTGCGATAGCGACAGGCATGGAGACAAAAGGCTTACACGGGCCGTATAAACCCCTTGGGAAATCAGCGCTTCAGGCGGCCGGCGGCCCGCCTCCTCAACCCTCCGTTAACCATCCCCATTTACGGTTCGGTAAGTATGGCGCGCGTGCGCCGCGCAAGCAGTGGTGGCGATGTCCCGGGTCCAGCCAGAAAAATCGACAGGACGAAAGGGCAAGGCGGCCTGCGCGTTGCTGCTGGCGACCAGCATGTTTGCCCTGCTGCGCCCAACGGCGCTCCATGCCCAGGAAACGGAACTGCGCGGCGAGGTTTCGGAATCGGCGATCCTGTCCGACCAGCAGCGCAAGGCGAGGCAGCTAGCCCAAGCAGCGCAGGGTCAGGCGCCGACCAACGCCGCGCAGGACGACGCGTCGGCCCGCACCTATCTGCCGGCCAGCGCCGGCGCTGTGCCTGACGACACCGATGCCGCCGATGCAACCGCGGACGGCAGTATTTTCGGTCCGCCGGAGGCCACCGGCGACACCCCTGCCGGCATTCAAGCGCCGCTGAAGCCTCGCCGTCGCTCGTCGACCGCCGGGCAGAATGCGGCTGACCAGACCAAGGACAAGGCTGCGGACAAGTCTAGAAAGAAAAAAAAGTCGACGGCAACAGCCACCGACATCACTGCTTCCACGACCGCCTCCACGACGGACGCCAGCGACAGCGCTGACACCCCCGATGAGGAGACGGCCAACCGTCGCGCCCTCACCATCGACAGCGCCGACAAGCAGAAGCTCGACCCAGGCGCAAAACGCACGGATGCCATCGAAGGCCAGAAAAAGAAGCCGGAGGATGACCCGTTCGCCGCCACCGGCGTCAAATGGGGCTCCTTCGTCATCCGGCCGACGATCGAACAGGGCCTGACCGCCACGTCGAACGGCGATTCGAGCAATGCCGGCAAGTCGGCACTGCTGTCCGAGACGGCGCTGCGCTTTTCCGCCGCCTCCGACTGGCGCGAGAACTCCGCCACGATCGACGGCTATGGCCTGTTCCGCGAGACCGTCTCGGGTTACCCCGTTCACAACGAGCAAGGGCGCATCGAAGGCCAGCTCAATGTCGACCTCGACAATGAACTGCGCGCCATTGCCAAGCTCGGCTACGAGGCCGTACCGGAATCGGCATCCTCGCCTGACGCCATCGCGGGCGTCAGCAAGCAGCCGCTGCGGCAGACCGTCAACGGCAGCCTCGCCGTCGAAAAACACATCGGCAAGATGCAGTACACATTGACCGGTGCGGTCTCGCACGACTTCTACGGCGACGCCAAGCTTTCGAACGGCACCTCGCTGTCCCAGAAGGATCGAGACTCCACGCTCTACACCGCGACCTTGCGCACCGGCTACGAGATCTCCCCCGCCCTCACCCCTTTCACCGAAATCGAGGTCGGCCGTCGGGCCTATGATCAACGCATCGACAATGAAGGCTTCGAGCGCTCGTCGACGCGGCTAGGCGCCCGCGCCGGCCTTGCGCTCGACATGGGTGAGAAATTGTCGGGTGAATTCTCGGCCGGCTGGCTCAGGGAAGCGATCGATGACAAAGACCTGGATGCGATTTCGGGTGCCACCGTCAACGCCGACCTCAAATGGTCGCCCGAACGCGGCACCACGATCGGCCTGACCGGGCGGACCACCGTCGAGCCCACGACCACAGCCAATGAAAGTGGCGATATCCTTTATTCCGGCCGCCTGACCGCCGAACGCCAGATTCGCGCCAACCTCACCGGAAATGCGGCTTTGGGCCTGGACTGGCGTGACTATGTCGGCATCGACGGCCACGACAGGATCTGGAGCGCCGAGGCGGGCCTGACCTGGTGGCTGAACCGCTATGCCGGCCTAACGACAAGGGTGAGGACCGAACAGCTGACCAGCAATTTACCGGGCCGCGACTACACCGCCAACAGCATCTTCCTCGGTGTAAAAGTGCAGAGATAGGAAAGCCAGCCAGGCGCAGTCTGGCAAGCGACAAGTCCCCAGCTTGACTGCCTCAAGCGACGCCGAGCCGCTCCGATGGTCTTATCTCATCGAGAAGCGTGCGGATCACGCCGGCCATGTTCCCGTTCATGTCGCTGCGCCACAATGCGAAGGCGACATTGGCCTCGACAAAACCTTCCGGCGACCCGCAATCGAACGTGCGGCCCTGATAATGGTAGCCATAAAAGGCTTGCTGCTTTTCCAACTTCAGCATCGCGTCGGTGAGTTGGATCTCGTTGCCGGCGCCCTTTTCCTGGCCTTCGAGGATATTGAAGATCTCGGGCTGCAGGATGTAGCGGCCGTTGATGTAGAGATTGGACGGCGCGGTGCCGGTCTTCGGCTTTTCTACCATCTCGGTGATGCGGAAGCCGTGATGCGTGTCCTCGCCACGCCCGACGATGCCGTATTTGTGGGCTTCGGCGGGATCGCATTCCTGCACGGCGATGATGTTGTTGCCGGTTTCCTCGTAGAGCTCGACCATTGCCTTCATGCAGCTCTTCTCCGACTGCATGATCATGTCGGGCAACAAAAGCGCGAACGGCTCGTCGCCGACGAGCTCGCGGGCGCACCAGACGGCGTGGCCGAGCCCCATCGGCACCTGCTGGCGGGTGAAGCTGGTCTGCCCCGGCGCCGGCTGCAGCCGTTGCAGGCGGGCGAGCTGGTCGTCCTTGCCGCGCTGGGCCAGCGTGTCGTAGAGCTCGAACTGTATGTCGAAATGGTCCTCGATGACGGCCTTGTTGCGGCCGGTGACGAAGATGAAATGCTCGATGCCTGCCTCGCGCGCTTCATCCACCACATACTGGATGACTGGTCGGTCGACGACGGTCAGCATTTCCTTGGGGACGGCCTTGGTGGCCGGGAGAAACCGCGTGCCGAGACCGGCGACCGGGAACACTGCCTTGCGAACTCTCTTCATGCAGTCAAATATCCGCTTGATGGCTAGCTCCGCAATCCCCGTTGCAAGACATTTTCACGCCGGAATTGAGGATTACTGGGCGACAGGGCTGGAGCGATCGCCGGAAAGCTTCGAGACGTCTTTTTCGTTCCCGGCGGCGCCTATGGTAAACTAATTCCTAACCTGGTTCGGCGATGAATGGTCTTTCCTGAGACAGAGAAGGAGGAAAAGATGTCCGTTCGCAATGCCGCAAAACGTTTTACCAGCGTCATAGCGGCAGCCAGCCTCTCGCTCGCTCTGCTGATGCCTGGCCCCGCTTTCGCCGATGCCGGCTTCCGGCAATGGGTTGCCGGCTTCCGCGCCACCGCCGTGCAGAGCGGCGTTTCCGGCGCCCTCTACGACCAGGCCTTCAGGGACATCCGGGATATTGACCCGGTGGTTCTGGAAAAGGCGCGCACGCAGCCTGAATTCACGGCCCCTGCCTGGGATTATTTCGACAACCGCGTCCACGACCAGTCGGTCTCGGTCGGCCAGCAGATGGCCAGGAAATGGAAGCCGTGGCTGGACAGGATCGAGTCAAGGTTCGGCGTCGACCGCCACATCGTGCTGGCCATCTGGTCGATGGAATCGAACTATGGCGAGATCCTCAAGCGCGACGACATCATGCGCAATGTGGTCCGCTCGCTGGCGACCTTGGCCTATGCCGATCCGAAACGGGCGAAATTCGCCCGCACCCAGCTGATCGCCGCGCTGAAGATCCTGCAGACCGGCGATATCGACGAAAGCCATCTGAGCGGATCGTGGGCCGGCGCCATGGGCCACACCCAGTTCATCCCGACCAGCTATCTGCACTATGCCGTCGACATGGACGGCAACGGCAAGCGCGACATCTGGAATTCGATACCCGATGCGCTGGCGACCGCCGCCAACCTGTTGGAGAAGAATGGCTGGCAGGCCGGCAAGACCTGGGGCTATGAGGTTGTGCTGCCTGCCGGCAAGCTTCCCGGGGGCTCCAAGACGCTGTCGCAGTGGCAGGCTCTCGGCGTGGTCAGGGCCAACGGAAAGCCGTTCAAGAACGGCTCCGACAAGGCAACGCTGAAAGTACCGGACGGCCGTAGCGGGCCGGCTTTCCTGATGATCAAGAATTTCTCCGTCATCAAAGCCTACAACAACGCCGACAAATATGCGCTTGCCGTCGGTCTTCTTGCCGACGAGATCGCCGGCTCCAGCGGTCTCGTGCAGGACTGGAAGCGGCCTTTCACCAAGCTCACTTTCGAGGAAAGGCAGGAGCTGCAGAAGCGGCTTTCCCAGCACGGCCTCTACGACGGCAAGTTCGATGGCAAGATCGGCGACGGCTCGAAGTCAGCCATCATGGCCTTCCAGGCCAGCGCCGGCTTGACCCAGGATGGCTATCCGAGCTTGGAAGTGCTGAAGTGGCTCCGGCAGAAATAGAGCCGCATGCAGTGCCGCGCGGCCCTTCGGGCGCGCAAAGGACACTGTAGCAATCTGCCAAGGGATGGAGGAAGCGATTGGCTTCGGCTGCGCGCATCGCAGGGCTTGTTCGTCGCATGCCGGTGCTCATTCTGGCGGTAATCGTGCTCGCCGTCGGTGTGGCCGGCGTCTTTCACGCACCTGCAATGGCGCAGGAGCAGCAAGACCGCGGCTGGTCGTTGCGCGACCTTCTGTTCCCGCGCCGCAGCGAGCGGTTCGAGCCGCCGCAGGATATCCAGAAGGCAAGGCCCAGGCCGATTGTGAAAAAACCCCGCGCGCCCCGCCCGCCCGCGGAACCGGAAACCCCTGTGGTCGAAAAGGCGCCGGACGCCCGCGCCGTTCTGGTGGTCGGGGACTTCATGGCGGCCGGTCTCGCTGAAGGCCTCGACACCGCCTTTGCCGAGAATGCCGGCGTCAGGATCGTCGTGCGCAGCAATGGTTCGTCCGGCTTCGTGCGCGACGACTTCTACAACTGGCCCGAACAGATCAAGTCGTTGATCGAGGCCGAAAAACCCGCCGCCGTGATCGTCATGCTTGGCTCCAACGACCGCCAACAGATGAAAATCGGCGACATTCGCGAACCGCCGCGATCCGAAAACTGGATCAAGGAATATGAGCGTCGCGCCGACGCGTTCGGCAAAGCCATTACGGAGGCCAAGGTGCCTTTCCTTTGGGTCGGCATGCCGGCCTTTCGGGTACAGAAGATGACCTCCGACATGCTTGCCTTCAACGACATCTACCGTCAGGCGGCCGAAAGCCATGGCGGCGAATTCGTCGATATCTGGGACGGCTTCGTCGATGAGAACGGTGCCTTCGTCACCAGCGGCCCCGACATCAACGGCCAGCCGGTGCGACTACGCGCCGATGACGGCATCAACGTTTCGAAGGCAGGCAAGCGCAAGCTCGCCTTCTATACCGAAAAACCGCTGTTGAAGATCCTCGGACTGACCGCGCCGGGGAGCGCGGTCACGGCATCTGCCCCCGCAGGCGCTCCCGTGGAGGCGCCGGCGCCGGCCGCGGCCCCCATTGTCATCGACCGAACCGCACCGATGCTGCTCAGCGATCCGGCACTCGATGGCGGCACCGAGCTGCTTGGCGCGGCACCGCTAGCGAAGGCTAATCCGGACCTGCCGGGTGAAAAGCTAATAATCGAGGGCAAGGCACCAAACGCCTCGCCCGGCCGCGCCGACGATTTCTCCTGGCCGCCGAAGGCTACCACCGCGACCGACACCACGACCGCGATCAGTCGTTAGTATCGCAGAGCGGCTCTGAGGCCGTTTGGCTCAGCGCGGCAGAACGCTCGACCCCATTAGCGCCTCGTCGATCGATCGTGCCGCCTGGCGGCCCTCGCGGATCGCCCAGACGACCAATGACTGGCCGCGGCGCACGTCGCCGGCCGCATAGAGCCTGTCGACGCTGGTCCTGTAGTCACGGTCGTTGGCCTCGACATTCCTGGAGCGGCGGTTGTCGGTGACGATCTTCATCTTACCGTCCAGCTCCGTCGCCACGCCGACCTTCGCCGGTCCGGCAAAACCGATAGCGATGAAGGCGAGATCGGCGCGTATGACGAATTCGCTGCCGGGGATCGGCTTGCGCTTCTCGTCGACCTCGCAGCACTTGACGCCGGTCAGTTGGCCTTCCTCGCCGATGAATTCGAGTGTCGCCACCTGGAATTCACGCTCCGCGCCTTCGGCCTGCGAGGACGAAGTGCGCATCTTGGTCGCCCAGTAGGGCCAGACCGAAAGCTTGTCTTCCTTCTCCGGCGGTTGCGGACGGATGTCGAGCTGGGTGACGCGCACCGCGCCCTGGCGGAAAGCGGTGCCAACGCAGTCGGACGCGGTATCGCCGCCGCCGACAACGACGACATGCTGACCGCCGGCGATGATCGGATGCGACGGCCACGCCACAGACTGGATCGGCTCGCCGCCGACACGCCTGTTCTGCTGCACCAGATAGGGCATCGCATCATGCACGCCGCCGAGATCGTCACCGGGAATACCGGCTGCACGCGGCGTTTCCGACCCGCCGCAATAGAGCACGGCATCATGTTCGGCGAGCAACTCGGCAACCGGCTTGTCGACGCCGACATTGACGCCGCAATGGAAGGTGACGCCCTCGCCCTGCATCTGCTCGATGCGCCGGTCGATATAGTGCTTCTCGATCTTGAAGTCGGGAATGCCGTAACGCATCAGCCCGCCGGGTCGGCTCTCGCGCTCATAGACATGGACGTCGTGGCCGGCGCGGCCGAGCTGCTGGGCAGCCGCCATGCCGGCCGGTCCGGAGCCAATGACGGCGACACGTTTGCCGGTCTTCTTCTCCGGCGGATAAGGCCTGATGTGGCCGGTTTCATAGGCCTTGTCGGCGATCGCCTGCTCGACCGTCTTGATGGCGACGGGGATGTCCTCGAGGTTCAGCGTGCACGCTTCCTCGCAGGGCGCGGGGCAGATGCGGCCGGTGAACTCCGGGAAATTGTTGGTCGAATGCAGGTTGCGGATCGCGTTGTCCCAGTCGCCATTGTAGACGAGGTCGTTCCAGTCGGGGATCTGGTTGTGGATCGGACAGCCGGTCGGCCCATGGCAGAACGGAATGCCGCAATCCATGCAGCGCGCGGCCTGTTTCTCGACCTCCTTGTCCGACATCGGCAGCGTGAATTCACGGAAATGCCGGATGCGGTCGGAGGCCGGCTGGTACTTGTGCACCTGCCGGTCTATTTCAAGAAAGCCTGTTACCTTGCCCATAGTCCAGTTCCTGCTGTCCAGATGGTGCGGTTTTCGCCGCACCCGTTAACCTCTTGAGGCAGCCGTGGCAACCTTTCGCACGAGGTCAAACTGTCGATGAAGATAGGCCGGGAGACCTGAGCCTCCCGGCAATCCCAAGTCTATTCCGCCGCAACGCCCATGCGCATGCGTTCCATCTCGATCAACGCGCGGCGGTATTCGACCGGCATGATCTTGCGGAATTTCGGCCGGAATGTCGTCCAGTCGTCGAGGATCTCGCGACCGCGCACCGAACCAGTGTAGTGCACATGGTTCGAGATCAGCTGATAGAGCCGCTCCTCGTCATGGCTGGTCATGTCGCCTGACACATCGACGCGTCCCTTGTGGTCGAGGTCGCCGCCGTGATGCAGCAGCCTTTCCATCAAATCGTCTTCTTCCGGAACCGGTTCCAGCTCGACCATCGCCATGTTGCAGCGCTCGGCGAAATCGCCCGCTTCGTCGAGCACATAGGCGACGCCGCCCGACATGCCGGCGGCGAAGTTGCGCCCGGTCTGGCCGATGACGACGACGATGCCGCCGGTCATGTACTCGCAGCCATGGTCGCCGACGCCTTCGACGACAGCCGCCACGCCCGAATTGCGCACCGCGAAACGCTCGCCGGCGACACCGGCGAAATAGGCCTCGCCCTCGGTAGCGCCATAGAGCACCGTATTGCCGACGATGATGGAGTCAGCCGCGACGATCTTGGCCGCTTCTGGCGGCCGGATGACGAGGCGTCCGCCCGACAGGCCCTTGCCGACATAGTCGTTGCCTGCGCCGACAAGCTCGAACGAGATGCCGCGCGCCAGGAAGGCGCCGAAGGACTGGCCGGCGGTGCCGGTCAGCTTCACCGAAATCGTATCCTCGCGCAGGCCCTTGTGCTTGAAGCGCTTGGCCACCTCGCCCGACAGCATGGCGCCGGTCGAGCGGTCGACATTTCGGATGTCGACCTCGATCTTGACCGGCTGCTTGCTTTCGAGCGCCGGCTTGGCCAGTTCGATCAGCCTGCGGTCGAGCACGTCGTCGATCGGATGCTTCTGCCGCTCGGTCCAGTGCGCCGCTTCATGCGGCGCATCCGGCTTGAAGAACATCTTCGAGAAGTCGAGCCCGCGCGCCTTCCAGTGGACGATCAGGTCGCGCTTTTCCAGAAGGTCGGTGTCGCCGATGATCTGGTCGATATGGGTGTAGCCCATTTCGGCGAGCAGACCGCGAACCTCTTCCGCAACGTAGAAGAAGAAGTTGATGACGTGTTCCGGCGTGCCCTTGAAGCGCTTGCGCAGCACCGGATCCTGCGTAGCGACGCCGACCGGGCAGGTGTTGAGATGGCACTTGCGCATCATGATGCAGCCGGCCGCGATCAGCGGCGCGGTCGAGAAGCCGAACTCGTCGGCGCCGAGCAGCGCGCCGACGATGACGTCGCGCCCGGTGCGCAAGCCGCCGTCGACCTGCAGCGCGACGCGTGACCGCAAGCCGTTCAAAACCAGCGTCTGGTGAGTCTCGGCGAGACCCATTTCCCACGGGCTGCCGGCATGCTTGAGCGAGGTCAGCGGCGAGGCGCCGGTACCGCCATCATAGCCCGAGATGGTGATGTGGTCGGCGCGCGCCTTGGCGACGCCCGCCGCAACCGTGCCGACGCCGACTTCCGACACCAGTTTGACCGACACGTCGGCGGCCGGATTGACGTTCTTCAAATCGTAGATCAGCTGCGCCAGATCCTCGATCGAATAGATGTCGTGATGCGGCGGCGGCGAGATCAGGCCTACGCCCGGCGTCGAATGCCTGACCTTGGCGATGGTGGCATCGACCTTGTGACCGGGCAGCTGGCCGCCCTCGCCGGGCTTGGCGCCCTGCGCCACCTTGATCTGCATCATGTCGGAATTGACGAGATATTCGGCCGTGACGCCAAAACGACCCGAGGCGACCTGCTTGATCGCCGAGCGTTCGGGATTCTTGCCGCCGCCAGGCAACGGCAGGTAGCGGTCGGCCTCCTCGCCGCCCTCGCCGGTGTTCGACTTGCCACCGATCTGATTCATGGCACGCGCCAGCGTCGTGTGCGCTTCGCGCGAGATCGAGCCGAACGACATCGCCCCGGTCGAGAAGCGCTTGACGATGTCGGCCGCCGGCATGACGTCGTCGAGCGCGACCTTCTTGCGGCCGGTTTCCTCGGCTAGCTTGATCCTGAACAGGCCGCGAATGGCCTGTGCGCGGGCCGTCTCGCTGTCGATCTGGGCGGAATAGTCCTTGAACGTCTCCCACGATCCCTGGCGCACGGCGTGCTGCAATGTGGCGACCGCGTCGGGCGACCACATATGCGCCTCGCCGCGCATGCGGAACATGTATTCGCCGCCGACCTCGAGGCTGTTGCGCAGCACCGGGTCGTTGCCGAAACCGTCATTGTGGCGGCTGAGCGTCTCGGCCGCGATCTCGTCCAGCCCGACACCTTCGATCAGCGTAGCGGTGCCGGTGAAATATCGCTGCACGAAATCGGTCTTCAGCCCGACGGCGTCGAATATCTGGGCGCCGCAATAGGACTGGTAGGTCGAAATGCCCATCTTGGACATCACCTTGAGAATGCCCTTGCCGATCGACTTGATGTAGCGCGAGACGACTTCGTAGGCGTCCACTTCCTTCGGCAGCTCGCCACGCTTGTGCATGTCGAGCAGCGTGTCGAAGGCGAGGTACGGGTTGATCGCCTCGGCGCCATAACCGGCAAGGCAGCAGAAATGATGCACCTCGCGCGGCTCGCCGGATTCGACGACGAGGCCGACCGAGGTGCGCAACCCCTTGCGGATCAGGTGATGATGGACCGCGGCCGTCGCCAAAAGCGCCGGGATGGCGATGCGGTCCGGCCCGACCTGGCGGTCCGACAGGATGATGATGTTGTAGCCGCCGGCGACCGCCGCCTCCGCCCGCTCGCACAGGCGGTCGATGGCGCCTTGCATGCCTGCCGCCCCTTCGGCGGAGCCATAGGTGATGTCGATCGTCTTGGTGTCGAAGCGGTCCTCGGTGTGGCCGATGGAGCGGATCTTTTCGAGATCGCCATTGGTCAGGATCGGCTGGCGCACTTCGAGCCGCTTGCGGCGCGAATTGCCGACCAGGTCGAAGATATTCGGCCGCGGCCCGATGAAGGACACCAGGCTCATCACCAGTTCCTCGCGGATCGGATCGATCGGCGGGTTGGTGACCTGGGCGAAGTTCTGCTTGAAATAGGTGTAGAGAAGCTTCGACTTGTCCGACATGGCCGAGATCGGCGTGTCGGTACCCATCGAGCCCACCGCTTCCTGGCCCGTCGTCGCCATTGGCGACATCAACAGCTTGGTATCTTCCTGGCTGTAGCCGAACGCCTGCTGGCGATCGAGGAGGCTGACGTCCTTGCGCAGTTCGCGCGGCTCGACCGGCTTCAGATCTTCCAGGATGAGCTGCGTGTTGGCGAGCCAGGTCTTGTAGGGATGCTTGGCCGCGATCTCCGACTTGAGCTCCTCGTCGGAGACGATGCGTCCCTTTTCCAGGTCGATGAGAAGCATGCGGCCGGGCTGCAGCCGCCACTTCTTGACGATCTTCTCCTCCGGCACCGGCAGCACGCCGGCTTCCGAGGCCATGATGACCCGGTCGTCGTCGGTGACGATGTAGCGCGCCGGGCGCAGTCCGTTGCGGTCGAGCGTAGCGCCGATCTGGCGGCCATCGGTGAAGACGACCGCCGCCGGTCCGTCCCACGGCTCCATAAGGGCCGCATGGTATTCGTAGAAGGCCTTGCGGTCGGCATCCATCAGCTTGTTGCCGGCCCAGGCTTCCGGGATCAGCATCATCATGGCGTGGCTGAGGCTATACCCGCCCTGGAACAGGAACTCGAGCGCATTGTCGAAGCAGGCGGTGTCGGACTGACCGTCATAGGAGATCGGCCAAAGCTTCGAGATGTTGTTGCCGAACAGTTCGGAATCGACCGAAGCCTGCCGCGCTGCCATCCAGTTGTTGTTGCCGCGCACGGTGTTGATCTCGCCATTGTGGGCGACCATGCGATATGGATGCGCCAGCTTCCACGACGGAAACGTATTGGTCGAGAAGCGCTGGTGGACGAGGATCAGCGCGGTCTCGAAGCGCGGATCCTTGAGGTCCTTGTAATAGGCACCGACCTGGTAGGCCAGGAACATGCCCTTGTAGACGATGGTGCGCGCCGACAAAGACACGCAATAGGCGCCGATGTCCTTGTTGTCGTTCTCGGCATAGATCCGGCCGGATATGACCTTGCGCAGCAGATAGAGCCTGGCCTCATACTCCTCGTCGTCGGTAATGTCTGGCGTGCGGCCGATGAATATCTGCCGATGGAACGGTTCCGACGCGACGATATCAGCCGCCTTCGACAGTGACGAATTGTCGACGGGCACGTCACGGAAACCGATGAGCGGAAGCCCCTCGGATTGCGCCGATTCGGCAATGATGTCCTCGACATGGGCGCGAAGTGCCGCGTCCTGCGGCATGAACCAGTGGCCGACGCCGTATTGGCCCGCCGGTGGCAGGTCGATGCCCTGGGCCGCCATTTCCTCGCGGAAGAAACGATCGGGAAGCTGCACCAGCACGCCGGCGCCGTCGCCGACCAAGGGATCTGAGCCGACGGCGCCGCGATGCGTCAGGTTTTCGAGCACGGCAAGCCCGTCCTTGACGATCTGATGCGACTTCACGCTCTTCATGTTGACGATGAAGCCGACGCCGCAGGCGTCATGCTCGTTACGCGGGTCGTAGAGACCTCGGGCGGAAAAGCCGTTGACGGTGCGACCAAAGTTGGATCGGCCGATATTGGTCAGGGACGTATTTTTGACGGTTGCCGCTTTCGTCTGCGCGGCCTGGCCGTTCGTCGCAGATTGCGTCATGTCCGTCATCTCCTGTCCTCCGTTCCCAGCCCCTCGGGCGCTGGTTTGCCTCGGCAAGCGCTTGGCTCACCCTGATCCTTGCGGCACGTCTTGCGAAATCCTTACCGGACCAGGCGGCTTTCCGCATGGTTCGTATTCGTACAGGCCAAATCGGGGCCGTCCACCTGTCGCTCGCAGCAACAGCCGGAGAGGCCCAAATGATACGCCAATCCAGCTCGTTTTGTGCGACAAAATAAGACAGCACTACTGTCCTAAATTTTTATGACAGAAATCCTGGACGCATACAAGACCGATTCACAAAAAACTTGGGCCTCTTGCGACAGAAAATTACGTGAAGCCGGGGAGAAACGTAAGGTTCAGTCGCCCAATCTCTCTTCTGTCGGCTGGCTGGCTTTACCGATTTTTCGGCGCCCGGCCCCCTTGCGATCAGCATGCGAAACCGGTCAACTTCAGGCTGACTTCCCCAAAACCCGATTTCCCTAGACATAGGCAGATGCATGTTCTTCGCTTCCGACAATTGGGCAGGCGCCCATCCCAATATCGTTGCTGGCCTGTCGGCCAATGCGGGGGGCTATTCCACCGCCTATGGCGACGGTGCGCTCGACCAAGCCGTCTATCAACGCTTCAATGAGATCTTCGAACGAGAGGTCGCGGTGTTCTTCGTCGCAACCGGCACTGCCGCCAACTCTCTGGCGCTGACCGCCTATAACAAGCCTGGCGGCATCTCCTTCGCCCACCGCGAATCGCATGTCATCGAGGACGAATGCGGCGCGCCGTCATATTTTTCCGGCGGTTCGCGCCTGCATGAGATCGACGGCGCGCTTGGCAAGGTCGACCCGCACAATCTGGAACGGACCATCGGCCGTTTTGCGCCCGAAATCGTCCATTGGGGACGGCCGATGGCTGTTTCGATCACCCAGTCGACCGAGGTCGGCACCGTCTACGGGCTGCATGAAATCGAGACGATCTCGGCGATCGCCAAACAACATTCGGTGCCCCTGCACATGGATGGCGCCCGCTTTGCCAACGCGCTGGTCGCGCTCGACACCACGCCTGCCGAGATGACTTGGAAACGCGGCGTCGACATCCTCTCCTTCGGCGGCACCAAGAACGGCTGCTGGTGCGCCGAGGCAATCGTGTTGTTCGATCCTGATCGCGCCAAGGAATTGGCCTTCCTGCGTAAACGCGCCGCCCAGCTGTTTTCGAAATCGCGCTTCGTCGCCGCGCAGTTCGAGGCCTATTTCAAGGACGGATTGTGGCTGGACACCGCCCGCCACGCCAACGCCATGGCCGCGCGCCTTGCTGCGGCGATCGAGGATTCGGCCACGGCCAAGCTGGCATGGTTGCCGCAGGCAAATGAGGTGTTCGCAGTGATCAAGAAAGCCGAGGCCGAAAGGCTGCAGGCAGCCGGCGCTGCCTTCTACGACTGGAACAGGCCACATGGCTTTGACGGCCACATCAGTGAGGACGAGCTGCTCTATCGCTTCGTCACCAGCTTCGCGACGACCGCGGAAGACGTCGACCGGTTTGGCCTCATGCTCGCCTGATAGGTTTCTCCCGAAAGAGCTCGGAGCCCGTTTCGAATTAGCCTGGGCTGTGATAGGCAGACATAATGGTTGGCAAGGGATCGGGTTTCGGGAGACCGCTACGCCGTGCGCTACACTGGACAGTGCGGCTACGGGCAGTGCTGGTCATGATATTTCTCGTTTCCAGCTTGCAAGGGGCTTGGTCCCAGAGCTGCTCCGTCACTGCCGTCAGCGGGTCGTACGGCGCTGTCGATATCCTAAGTGGTGCCGTCGACGACACGACTGCGACCTTCTCGATCAGCTGCTCGGGCGTGATCTTCTCGACCGTGCGCCTGTGCGTCGAACTTTCGCCCGGCCAGACCAACACGGCCGGCAATCGCCGGCTGGCGTCGGGCACCCAACGATTGGTGCATGAGCTCTACAGCGACGCGGCGCGAACGACGATCTGGGGATCCTGGGGCCTGGCCACGACGGCCTATGCCCTCCATCCCATCGGCACGACCTACGATCTCAACATGGGCTTCTCCGGCAGCGCCAATGCCACGCTGACGGTTTATGGCAGGGTGGCCGCGAACCAGACCACCGCCGGACCCGGATCGTACATCTGGACCATGACCTCCGCGCCGACGATTGGCTACGACTACGTGACGGCAACGGCCTGTCCGACAGGCAGCCGACAAGCCGTCTCAAGCGGCTCCACCTGGACCGCGACAATCAACGCGAACTGCAACGTCTCGGCCACCAACGTGAATTTTGGCTCCGTCGGGGTACTGGCGTCGAATGTCGATTCGACGGGTTCGGTCACCGTCCGCTGCACCAATTCGACGCCTTACTCTATCGGACTCAGTGCGGGAACGGGTTCCGGAGCTACAGTCGCCAGCAGGAAGATGACGAGCGGCATCAAGCTCGTCAGCTATTCGCTTTACCGCGACAGCGGCATGGCTACGGTTTGGGGGAACACGATCGGCACCGACACCGCCAGCGGCACCGGCACCGGGTTGGACCAGCCATACACCGTATATGCCGAGGCGCCCGCACAGACGACCCCCGCGCCAGGAACTTACACCGACACGGTCGTCGTCACTGTCACCTACTGACATCCGGCGACCGCCGGCATCAACGGCAGGAAATCTCGACGACCACTTGCGCGTTCGCCTTCGGCGTATAGGTGAGCGCAGCGCTGCACGTACCGCTGGCGGTTTCGGCCACGACAGTGTTCTTGCGCGCCAGCCCCTTGACATAGGCACGCCCGTCATAGCCGATGACGAAGTCCTGCTTGCCGTTGATCGTGCCGTGCGATCCCGCCATGAGCGGCTGTCCGTCCGGGCCTGACAGGACCAGGACTGCCGCGTCCACATTCGTGCGAATCCGGAAATCGGCCTGTACACCGGCCCGGTCGGCCGGTGCGATGACGTCCTGCGTTGTCGATACGTCGGCGTCGATCGGCAGGTTGGTGGTGTCGATCGCGATTCTGTTTTTCTGATAAGAGCGCAGGCCCGGCACCAGCAGCCGGCCCTTGCCATCCGTAACGCCCACCGGTCTATTCTCGTAGAACACGCCGACATCGGGCACGCCTGTTTCGACGACGGCGAAACTGTCGTCGATGCGGTCCGTCAGGAAGACGCCGGATCCCATCGTTGCGATTGCCCCATCGAACTGGGCTGTCGCCGTGGTGCCCGAGATTGAACGGCCGACGGCGGCATCGGCACGGCCATGGGAAGAGCGATAGGCGACCGCCGCGGAGCCCTCCGCTGATCCGCCCTGGCTAAGGCTTGTCCGCCAGCCAACGCTGCCCGGTTCCTCGCCGAGCGGCTTGCTCACGTCGGCAATCATGTCGAGCCCGTCCTTGCCGGCGGAGACAGCCGTCGATGCCATGGCGTCGCCGCCGATCGGCATCGACAGTCCGGCAAAGAGACCGGCGCTCCTTCGCCCGCCAAGCTCGGCGAAGGCCGTGGCGTTGAGGTAACCGAAAGGCAGCGTGCGCGAATAGGACGCGGTGACGACCCTGGAGCTCTCGCCGTCGGCCGATGTCAGGTCGATGTAGCTTGCGCTGACGCTGCCGCTGTCGAAGGACAGTGGCGTTCCGACGGAAATGCTGTTCACTCTCTTCGGCGGCCTGGATCTGGCCACCGCGTCCGTAGCTTCCGGATCGAACGACGATAGATTGAAGAACACGTGACTGGGCGCTTCGCTATCCTGAAGCCGGTCGGTCACCGAGGCGAGATCGTCATAGGAGCCGAGGGTCATCTGCGAGCTGGCATTGACGCTGATCGTCCCGATCCTGATCTCGTAGGAGGCATAGGCCTGCAGCCCATTGCCGGCCCGGCCATGGCTGCCGGCCAGCGCGAACGAGGCGACGCCAAGCGAGCCGGTTCGCATCGCCATGCCTATACCGCCATTGACCAGATCCTTGCCGGCCTCCGCGTGGCTCTCCAGCGTCAACCAGTCGTAGATGCCTTTTCTCAGGCTTGCCGACATGACGGGCTGATTGACGGCGTAGGCATCCGACGTCGTCGCATACCCGAGCCTTGGCATGCCAGCCTCCAGCGAAAAGTCGAAGAGGCCCGGTCTCAGCAAACTGGGTGAGGCGTAGAACGGTACGCTCGTGCGCGTTTCATGGCCGGCGGCATCGCGCAGGCTGCACTTGAAGCGATTCCGCGTGCGCCTGCGCACCGCCGAACAACAATGCTCCCATCAAAGCCAAAGTCAGCCTTGCCAAATTCATTTGCACCCCCCGGGCGTCGACCGTCGATGCGGCAGACCTAGTAAGTGACCGTGACCGTCACCGTATCTGTGTAAAGGGCTGGCGCAGGTGTTGATTGCGCTGGCACGCGTCCATGCACGGTAAAGCTTTGTGAAGATCCGGTACCCGTCGAAGAGACCGTATTGCTTCCTATTGTGTTTCCCCAGACGGTCGTTCTGCCGATGTCGCTGTAAAGAGAATAGGTGACAGTGGCGGCGCCATTGGTCATCTTGCGCGCGGCAACCGTCGCGCCCGATCCAGTGCCGGCGTCCAAACCAATATTATAGGGGGTCGTGTTCGTGCATTGAACCTGAACCGTCGATGTCTGGTCGACATTGGCTGCAATGAGGCCCGATGAGCCGAAGTTCAGCGTCGATGCGCTGCCAATGGTGCAGGATGCGGTGATTGTCATCTGCACGGTCATGTTTAATGTCGTCGTCGTCGCGCGTGCCTCGGCGCCGAGAAGCGCCAGGATCGCCAGGCACGCTGCCGTTTTTCTTCGCCACATTCGTCGAGAGTCCTTTTTCGATGGTTCCGGAGAGAAGGTGAAACGGGCGTTGGAGCCTCCGGGGCCTGTGGACTGGCCGAGCTAAATATGTTCGAACTTGGTTAAAAAGGGATTACTTATTTAGATAACGCTAAAGTAACAATCGCGCTCGTTTCCCGCGAAATCCTTTGGTCGCCCCATCCGGCGAGCGCGATCACCCTCAAGTCAAAGACTACGCAGTTCCGGCCTCTCGTCGAGCGAACTGATACAAAAAAAGGCGACGCCTTTCAGCGCCGCCTTTGCCTTGGGAGGCTGCAGGTTTAATTGGCGGTTTTGGCCTCGATCTGCTTGGCCTTGGCCGGAGCCGAGGTGATCGCGATCTTGCGGGGCTTCAGTTCCTCGGGAATGTTGCGCTTGAGATCGACGAAGAGCAGGCCGTTCTTCAGCGCGGCGCCGACGACTTCGACGTGATCGGCAAGCTGGAAGCGGCGCTCGAAAGCCCTCGAGGCGATACCGCGATAGAGCAGTTCGGACCCTTCGCCGGTGCCTTCGTCCTTGCGCTCACCCTTCACGGTCAACACATTCCGATGGGCTTCGATCGAGATTTCCTCGTCCGAGAAGCCGGCAACCGCCATCGAGATGCGATAGGAATCCTCGCCGGTACGCTCGATGTTATAGGGTGGATAGGTCTGCGCGCCATCCGGCTGCGCAAGCGAATCGAGCATGGTGAAGAGACGGTCGAAGCCGACGGTCGAACGATAAAGCGGGGAAAAATCAACGTGACGCATGGGGTGTTCTCCTGTTGAGCAACATGGTTTGCGTATGGCCGGTGCGAAACCCTTGAGCGGCATTTCGGCTGGACCAGCGACCCCAACATTGGCGGCCGCATCAGACATTTGGGGAGCAATCGAATGCATTTCAAGATTACATCCGGCGGCAAAAAACCGTGTGGCTGATACCTTGATGAACGGCAGATGAACCGGCGCTTCGGCGCGCGTTCAGACAGCCGGCGCTAAAGTGCATTCCAGGATCAAGGACTGGCGGCGCCGACAGGCACCGCGACGAGGCCGACCGGGTGTCAACGTCCCTTCCTCCCGGATCGACAGGGGCCGGAAGCATGCTTTCAAGCGGCTTCCGGCCTTCCCCGTTACAGCCTCCGTTGCCGTGAATTGCTTTGCTTTTGGCGCATGGGCGTCTATCACCTTAGCAGAGCCGGCCGGCACAGGCAGGCATGCGAGACGCCAAGCACGAAGCGCCGAATGACGGATCTTTTCAACGACAACCGCCTTTTTCACGAAATTGAGGGCAATCCGCGGCCGGAAAACGCCTCTGCCGGCTTCTTCACCACGCGCGACGGCAAGAAGATCCGCTACGGCCTGTTCGGCGCGGTCGCCCGCCCGATCAAGGGCACCGTGGTCCTGCTGTCTGGCCGCAACGAGTGCATCGAGAAATATTTCGAAACCATCCGCGACCTCGCCGATCGCGGCTTTGGCGTCGCCACCCTCGACTGGCGCGGCCAGGGCGGTTCCGACCGGCTGATCCGCGATCGCCAGCGCGGCTATGTCAAGCGCTTCCGCGACTATACCGCGGACCTCGAACAGTTTTTCGAGGAGATCGTGCTGCCCGATTGCCGAGGGCCGTACTACATCCTGGCGCATTCGGCAGGGGCGTTGATCACGCTGCTTGCCGCACGGTCAATGATGAACCGCGTGCGGCGCATGGTGCTGATCGCGCCATTCCTGACGCTGCCCGACCTGCCGGTCTCGATATCGACGGTTCGCCGCGTCTGTTCGTTATTCTGCGCTGTCGGCCTCGGCCGGCTCTATGCCGCCTGGGGCCCGCGGCCGAAGGTGACGGCCCCGTTCGAGACCAACAAGCTGACGAGCGACCCGGTGCGCTATCGGCGCAACACGCGGATCTACGAAGAGTACCCGCAACTGGCACTTGGTGGACCCACGATCCGTTGGCTGCGGGCAGCCGCGAAAGCCTCTGAAGCCGTCAGCGACCCCGACTTCATGGCTCGGATCCAGATTCCACTGCTGATAATCGCAGCCGGCGCCGACCAGGTCGTCTCGACCAAGGCCGTGGAAGCCTACGCCAGGCGTCTGCGGCTCGGTTCGCTGCTGATGATCGACGGTTCCCGTCACGAAATCCTGCAGGAAGCCGACATCTACCGTGAGCAGTTGCTCGCCGCCTTCGATGCCTTCATTCCCGGCAGCGACGACCCGAGTGCCTGAAGCGCCGATCGCTGGTTCAGGACGCGCTGAGGCAATTTCGAGAGTCGCGTGAAGCGGTCAGCCGCGTAAGGCGGCCATGGCCGCGGCATGGAGCTCCGGCGTCGCCGCTGCCAGCACATCGCCACCCTGTTCCGCCGGCCCGCCGTCGAATGTGGTGACGACGCCGCCTGCCTTCTCGATGATCGGGATCAGCGCGACGATGTCGTAAGGCTTCAAGCCCGGATCGGCGACGATGTCGACGCTTCCTGAGGCTATCATGGCAAAGGCGTAGCAATCGGCGCCGTAGCGAGCGAGTTGGATCTGCTTTTCGAACTGGTCGTAGCGATTGCGCGCCTCGCCTTTGAACAGTGCCGGCGTGGTTGTGAACAGCGTCGCCTCGGCCAGCTTCGTCGTCTTGCGGGTTGTCAGTTTTCGCGAGCCACCTGGACCCTCATAGTGAGAACCCGAGGCGTTGGCGTAGAACAGTTCACCGGTGAAGGGTTGAGACATCATGCCGGCAACGGCGTCTCCGTCGACGGTGAACCCGACCAGCGTCCCCCACACCGGCAGCCCGGAAATGAAGGCGCGCGTGCCATCGATCGGGTCGATCACCCAGACATGCCGGCTCGAAATGTTCTCGCTGCCGTGCTCCTCACCGAGAATGCCATGGTCGGGATATTGCGCCGATATCAGCGTCCGGATAGCGCGCTCGGCCTCGCGATCGGCCTCGGTGACCGGGTCGAAACTGCCCATTTCCTTGTTGGCGACAGCGCCTTGGCTGCGAAAGCGCGGCAAGGTCTCCGCCGCCGCCGCCTGCGCGATGCGGCGCATGAAATCGATGCTGATGTCCAACTGATTCTCCCGCATTGCGGCATGCCCGAGCCGTGCTCTGCCGACAATTTTGTCCCAAAACAAGGGTGTTCGATGATTTTTCCGCGACGACATCTGTTGCCCGGATGTCACACAAGCATCTTCGAAACGCAATTTCCACATCACGGTGAATTAAAAAAACCTGAAGGTCGCTTGACATTTGTGCAGCGCACAATACCCTTGTTCTCGGACAGCTTATCTGTCCATGCCCTCCTTGGGCGTTTCCTCCCTAGACTTCGACCGTATCGTGCAAACGATGCGGTCTTTTTTTACGCCGGGATTTCCGAGGCATGTCGCCCAAAAGCATGCCCACGGTCTGACCCGAGGTGCGCAGCGGCTTTGCGCCAATGACATGCACCAACAAGGCGAATTTCACTCCGCAGCCAGCGGCAGGTCGACGAAATGATGGTCGGGCATCGACATCAGGTCGGCTGAAAATCGCGTCAAATCGTCGGCCAGAGCGTCGAAGCCGGCGACCTTCTCGAATGTCCGCTCGTTCATGTAGAGCCCGCGATTGACCTCGATCTGCAGCGCATGCAGATGGCGCGCCGGGCGACCGTAGTGCTCGGTGATGAAGCCGCCGGCATACGGTTTGTTGTGAGCGACTGCATAGCCCATCGCCGTGAGCAGGCCGATCGCGGCCTCGGTCAAGGCCGTGGTGGCCGAGATGCCGAAACGATCGCCGATGATGAAGTCGGGCCGCAAGCCGTTGTCGCCGACACGAATGCTCGCCGGCATCGAATGACAATCGATCAGCACGGCAAAGCCGAAACGCGCATGGGTCCTGGTCAAAAGCCGCTTCAGCGTCTCATGATAAGGCTTGTAGACGGCCTCGATCCGGGCGACCGCCTCGGCCAGCGGCAAGCGGCCGGGATAGATGTCGAGCCCCTCGCCGACCAGTTTCGGCACGGTGCCAAGTCCGCCGGCCACTCGCGCCGAGCGGATGTTGCAGAAGGACGGCACCGGCTCGGCGAACATGCGCGGATCGAGTTCCCAAGGCTCGCGGTTGACGTCGAGATAGGCGCGCGGAAAATTCGCCGCCAGCATCGGTGCGCCGAGCGCGACGGCGCCGCCGAACAACTCATCGACGTAGCAGTCCTCCGACCGGCGGATGGCGTTGCGATCCAGTCTTGCCATGGCCAGGAAGCGTTCGGGATAGTAGCGGCCGCTATGCGGTGAGTTGAAGAGGAAGGGGACGCGCTGCTCGGCGCCCGACCGGATTTCGAAGGGCGGAAAGACCGAAAAATCCTCGGCTGCCGTCTTCAATTTGAACGAACCCGAAAACACCAGTGCATCATGATGTGAAAGTGCCACCTTGCTGGCCGCGTGTCCAGCATTTCAGGGGTCGAGCCGCCGGGCAAATATGGATCATCGCCGTCCGCGTTCACTTGATGTTTACCCTCACCTCCTCATATACAGGATGGTTAACGGGCTTGCCCAACGGCAATCTCGGGCGGGTGATTCGGACGGGACATCATGGCACGCATTCTTCTGGCGGAAGACGACGACGATATGCGTCGGTTCCTCGTCAAGGCGCTGGAGCGCGCCGGTTACCAGGTCAGCGATTTCGACAATGGCGCCAGCGCCTATGAGCGGCTGCGCGAGGAGCCGTTCTCGCTGCTGTTGACTGACATCGTCATGCCGGAGATGGACGGCATCGAGCTGGCACGCCGCGCTACCGAGATCGATCCTGATTTGAAAGTCATGTTCATCACCGGTTTCGCCGCCGTTGCGCTGAACCCGGATTCCAAGGCGCCGAAAGACGCCAAGGTGTTGTCGAAGCCATTCCATCTGCGCGATCTCGTCAACGAGGTCGAGAAGATGCTTCAGGCGGCCTGAGCCGCTTTCCAAGCGAGGCGCCGCACCTCTTCGCCACTGCGGCGAGACGACGCCTTCTTTCCTTTTTCCTGCTATTGACGCGCTGGATCAAAAATGGTGTATGCGCGGCTTCGGATGGGCGTGTAGCTCAGCGGGAGAGCACTGCATTGACATTGCAGGGGTCACAGGTTCAATCCCTGTCACGCCCACCATCCAATCCAGACATTGGCGAGCGTGAGCGCAATGCGCCCGTCCTGGCACTGACCAGAACGGGCCTGCGTGAGATGCCCGCGTTAGAAGCCAGGACATTGGTTCCGTGAGGGACCATCCAGCTCAGACGCCCGCAACGGCGCAGAGGCTTCTCATCCTGGCAACCGCTAGGTCTGGATCGGCCAGCAATCCCGCTTGGTCGGCAAGGCGGAACACATCGGCATAGTGACGGATGCCGCGCGCCGACTGCATGCCGCCGACCATCGCAAAATGGTCCTGATGGCCGTTCAGCCAGGCCATGAAGACGATGCCGGCCTTGTAATATTCGGTCGGCGCCTCGAAGATTTTTCGCGATAGCGGCACGGTCGGCGCCATCAAGGCGTCATAGCCCGCGCGATTCCCATCCGCCAGTTTCGCCAAGGCCGCATTGGCGACCGGCGCTATCGCATCGAAAATGCCGAGCAGCGCATGCGAATGCCTTTTCTCGTCGCCGGCGATCAGTTCGGGGTAGTTGAAGTCGTCACCGGTGAACATCACGACGCCGTCAGGCAGGCGGGTCCTGAGCGCGATCTCCTTGCCGGCATCGAGCAGCGAGATTTTTATCCCTGCCACCTTGTCGGCGTGGCGTTCGATGATGGCGATGACGGTATCGAGCGCGGCCTCGAAATCGCTGCTGCCCCAGTAGCCCTTGAGCGCCGGATCGAACATGTCGCCCAGCCAGTGCAGGATGACCTTGCCGGAGGCCTGGCCGAGAATGCGGTCGTAAACATGCACATAGTCATCCGGGCCCTTGGCTGTCGCCGCGAGCGCCCGGCTGGCCATCATGATCGCCTTGCCGCCCAGCCCTTCGATAAAACCGAACTGCTCCTCATAAGCGGTGATGACATCGTCGAGCGTCTTGGCAGCGGCCGGCGCCAGATGGTCGGTGCCAGCGCCCGAGGCCAGGTCGGCGCCATCGACGGTACGCGCCTCGGCGATCGAGCGGCGGATCAATTCCTGCGCGTTTGTCCAGTCGAAACCCATGCCACGCTGCGACGTGTCCATCGCCTCGGCGATGCGAAAGCCTAGCCGCCACAGATGGTGCCGGAACGCCATCGTCCTGTCCCAGTCGACCATCGGCCTGGACCACGGATCGGTCATCGCAAGCGGATCGGCAACGACGTGTGCGGCGGCATAGGCGATGCGCGTAAACCGCGCGCCGATCACCGGCTGCACCGGCTGGCCGGCAAGCGCGTAGCGGGCACTGCGGCCATCCTCGCCAGGCAAGGAAATGTCCATCGATCTCTCCCTTTCCCGCGCCTATAAATGGAACGTTCCAATAAATCAAGAACCTTTAGGATTCAGAGTTCATTCACAGGCAAATGCTGCATTGCATCAGACAAAGCCTTATACAATATGGCATTGGAGTACGTACGATCGATCGTTCCCGACCGGGAAAAAATCTGGGGTTGACTCAAGATCCAACCGATGATTAGAACGTTCCAATAAAACGCGATCATAAAGTTGGAAGGATGCATCTGGATGGCCAGCCGGGCCAAGGCGACGATATTCGACATTGCCCGTGAAGCAGGCGTGTCCAAATCGACGGTATCGCTCGTGCTCCAGGGCAGCGGGCTGATCCGGCCTGAGACAGCAAGCAAGGTTCGCAAGGCGATCGAAGATGTCGGTTACGTTTACAACCGCGGCGCCGCCAACCTGCGCAAGGCTCACTCCAACGTCATCGGCATGGTCATCAACGATCTCACCAATCCTTTCTTCGCAGAACTGGCGGTCGGCATGGAACGCGTCTTCCAGTCGGCCGGGATCGTGCCTTTCATCGCCAACACGGCTGAAAATCCGGTGCGCCAGGAAGAAGTACTGAAATCGCTGATGGAGCAAGGTGTCGCCGGTCTCATCGTGTCGCCGGCCCGCGGCACGACGCCGGGCGCCTTTCGGAGGATCGAAACGGCGGGCCTGCCTGTGGTCTTCGCCATGCGCCGGCTGCCGGAAAGCCGCATCCCAGTGATCGCGCCCGACAATCATCGCGGCGCCTATCTCGCCACCGCTCATCTGATCGGCAAGGGACATCGCCGGCTGGTCTTCTTCGGCGGCTCGTCCGATCTGGTGGTCTATCACGAGCGGCTTGGCGGATTTCGCGAAGCCTGTGAGGCGCAGGGCATCGCCGCCGGTGACGCGCTTGTCGTCGAAGGCGAGACCAGCCGCAGAGGTGGTATCGCGTGCCTGGAGACCGCTCTCGCGATGGCTGAACCGCCGACCGCGGCACTCTGCTTTAATGACGCCGTCGCCTTTGGCGCGATGCTGGCGCTGCGCAAGCGTGGGCTTGAGCCGGGCGCTGATTTCGCCATCGTCGGCTTCGACGACGTGGCCGAGGCCGAGCATCATATGCCGGCTCTGACCAGCGTCGCGGTGGACTCGGCGGGCCTGGGCGAACGTGCCGCGCATGTCATGCTGAAAATGATCCAGTCGCGCACCACGCGGGCCGAGGACCATATCGGCGCGGTCAATCTCGTGGTCAGGGAAAGCTGCGGCCCGGATCGCCGCACCCGAAACAGCCCCGCAGGTTCGAGGAGCGCGACATGAGCGTCAAATGGGGCTTGATCGGCGCCAGCACGATCGCCAGACAGTTCATGATCAACGCCATCCGCGCGCAAGGCGACGGCGAGGTCGCGGCAATAATGAGTTCCAGCCCCGAGCGCGCCACCGCCTATGCCGGGGAAAACAACATTCCGCTTGCCGTTTCGACGCTTGATGGCCTGCTCGGCGCCGATATCGACGCCGTCTACATCTCGACCACCAATGAATTGCACCTCGAGCAGGCGATCGCCGCCGTCAGGGCGGGAAAGCACGTGCTGTGTGAAAAGCCGCTGGCGCTGACCAGCAGCGACGCCCGCAAGATGGTTGCCGCCGCCAAGGCCGCCGGCGTCGTGCTCGGCACCAACCATCATCTGCGCAACGCCGGCGCGCACCGCACCATGCGCGAGGCGATCGCCGCCGGCCGCATCGGCAAGCCGATTGCCGCGCGCGTCTTCCATTCCGTCTATCTGCCTGAGAATCTGCAGGGCTGGCGCATCACCAAACCCAAAGCGGGCGGCGGCGTGGTGCTCGACATCACCGTGCATGATGCCGACACGCTGCGCTTCGTGCTCGGCGACGATCCGGTCGAGGTTTCCTGCTTCACGCAGTCGGCCGGCATGGCCGGCAGCGGGCTGGAGGATGGCGCCATGTGCATCTGGCGCTTCAAATCGGGCGTCATTGCGCAGTCGCATGAGGGCTTCACCACCAAATTCGCCGGCACCGGCTTCGAGGTGCACGGTTCGGAAGGGTCGCTGATCGCCAGCAACGTGATGACTCAGAAGCCGATCGGCTCGGTGCTGCTGCGCACGGCAGCAGGCGAAGAGGAATTGAGCTTCGACCGCGAGGATCTTTATGCGCGCTCCGTGCGCCAGTTCCACACCGCGATCCGTGGCGAGGGCCGGCCTGCCGCAACCGGAGAGGACGGCATCTGGTCGCTGACCGCTGCCGAAGCAGCGCTGCAATCGGCAAGTTCCGGCAAGGCCGTCAAGATCGACCCGAAACTCGGGAGCATGAATTGAGCAAGGTCGTTTCCGCAACTGAAGCCGCCGGCCTTATCAAGGACGGCATGGTCGTGTCGGTGTCCTCGTCGAGCGGCCTCGGCTGCCCTGACGCCGTGCTGGCCGCGATCGGCGAGCGCTTCGATGGGGAAGGCCATCCGAAGAACATCACCACGCTGCATCCGATCGCCGCGGGCGACATGTATGGCGTCAGGGGTATCGACCATCTGGCCAAGCCCGGCCTGCTGAAGCGGACTTTGTGCGGTTCCTATCCGTCCGGCCCCTCCTCTTCCGAACCGCCGCAGATCTGGAAGATGATCGGCGACAATTCGGTCGCCGCCTACAACGTGCCGTCCGGCATCCTGTTCGATATGCACCGCGAGGCTGCCGCCAAGCGGCCGGGCGTGCTGACCAAGGTCGGTCTCGACACCTTCGCCGATCCCCGCCACCAAGGCTGCGCCATGAACGCCGCCGCCAGCGAGCCGATCGTTTCCGTGCAGCAGTTCGACGGCGAGGAATGGCTCTATTTCCGCTCCATCGTGCCGGATGTCTCGATCATCCGCGCCACCACGGCGGACGAGCGCGGCAACCTCACCTACGAGCATGAGGGCGCCTATCTCGGCGGGCTGGAGCAGGCGCTTGCTGCCCGCAACAATGGCGGCATCGTCATCGCGCAGGTCAAGCGCGTCGTCGAGAACGGCACGCTGAAGCCGCATGACGTACGCGTGCCCGGCGTGCTGGTCGACCATATCGTCGTCGCGCCCGACCAGTTGCAGACGACGCTGACGCCTTACGATCCGGCAATCTCGGGCGAGATCTTCCGGCCGCTGTCGAGTTTCCGCAACGCGGAGATGAATATCCAGAAGGTGATCGCGCGCCGCGTCGCCATGGAATTGCGCGACGGCATGGCCGTCAACATCGGCTTCGGCATTTCCGCCAATGTGCCGCGTATCCTGCTCGAGGAAGGCCAGCATGGCAAGGTCACCTGGGTCATCGAACAGGGCGCGGTCGGCGGCGTACCGCTGCTCGATTTCAAGTTCGGCTGCTCGTCGAATGCCGACGCCTTCATGCCCTCGCCGCACCAGTTCATCTATTTCCAGGCCGGCGGCTTCGATGCGTCACTGCTGTCCTTCCTGCAGATCGACCGTCATGGCTCGGTCAACGTCTCGAAGCTTTCGGCGCGGCCGCATGTGACAGCCGGCGCAGGCGGCTTTGTCGACATCACCGCACGGGCGAAGAAGATTGTCTTCTCCGGCTTTTTCAACGCTGGCGCCAAGCTCTCATTGGCCGATGGCGGCATCCGCATCGACCAGGAGGGCAAGATCAAGAAGGTCGTCGCGGAGGTCGAGCACATCTCGTTTTCGGGCAAGCGCGCGGTCGCGCAGGGGCAGGACATCACCTATGTCACCGAGCGCTGCGTGATGAAGCTGACGCCGGAAGGTCTGGTCGTCACCGAACTCGCCCCGGGCATCGACCTGCAGCGCGATGTGTTGGCGCAGGCAGAGATCCCGCTCGGCGTCGCCAAGGACCTCAAGACGACACCAGAGGCGCTCTACCTGGACCAGCCGATGGGCCTGTCGCTGAATGGCGGCGCCTCGCTCGGAGGCGCGCATGGCTGAACGTCTCGTCACCTTCGAGCAGCATGGCGCCGTCGGCACCGTCACGTTGCGCCGGCCGGAGAAATTCAACGCGCTCGACATCCCGATGCTGCGCGCGCTGGAGACGGCACTCGACGCGGCCGAGTTGGCGGAGGGCGTGCGTGTCGTGCTGCTGCGCGGCGAGGGCAAGGGCTTTTGCGCCGGCGGCGATGTCGAGGCCTGGGCACAGATGAGCGCGGCCGATTTCCAGGTGCAATGGGTGCGCTACGGCCACCGTGTGTTCGACCGGCTGGCGCGGCTGCGGCAACCGACCATCGCCGTCCTGTCCGGCCATGCGCTGGGCGGCGGCCTGGAGCTGGCTGTGGCTTGTGATTTCCGCGTGGCGGAAACACAGGTGAAATTGGGCTTCCCGGAAACCTCGATTGGAGTGGTGCCCGGCTGGTCCGGCACGCAGCGCGCGGTGCGTCGTTTCGGTGCACAGACGGTGCGTCGCATGGCGCTGGGCGGCGAGATCTTGCTCGCGCCCGAAGCGAGGGCCCTGGGTGTGGTCGACCGGGTGGTCGAGACCGGCAAGGCCCACGACGAAGCCAGGATTTGGGCCGAAAAGATCGCCGAGCGCGGGCCGCTGGCGACGGAGGCCGCCAAGCTGATGATCGCTGTCGCCGAAGGCGAGGAAAGTGCGGCCGCTACCGAAGCGCTGGCCAGCGGCTTCATCGCCCTGACCGGCGATCTCAAGGCCGGTGTCGGCGCTTTCAAGGCCAAGCACAAGCCGGCCTTTTTGAGATCCTAGAGGAAACACATGAACGCACCTCTCAAGATTTCCATGCCGGCCGAGGCGTCCGCGGCGCCAAGGGCGTACAAGCTGCTGATCGACGGCAAGCATGTCGATGCCCGCGACGGCCGCACGATTGCGCGCCAGAGCCCCGGCCACGGCTTCACCGTCTCGCACTATGCGCAGGCCGGCGAGGCCGAAGTGGAAGCCGCTATGCAGGCTGCGCACAAAGCTTTCGAAACGGGCCCATGGCCGCGCATGAAGGCTGCTGAACGTGCCGCGATTCTGCTCAAGGCGGCCGACTTGATCGAGGCGCGGCTCGAAGACATCGCCCGGCTCGACGCGCTGGAATCCGGCAAGCCGATTGCTCAGGCGCGCGGCGAGATCGGCGGCGCCGTCGACATCTGGCGCTACGCCGCCTCGCTCGCCCGCACGCTGCATGGCGAATCCTACGCCAATCTCGGCGATACGATGCTGGGTGTCGTGTTGCGCGAGCCGATCGGCGTCGTCTCGATCATCACGCCGTGGAATTTCCCCTTCCTGATCGTCAGCCAGAAACTGCCCTTCGCGCTCGCCGCCGGCTGTACGGCGGTGGTCAAGCCGAGCGAAATGACCTCGGCTTCCACCTTCGTGCTCGGCGACATCCTGATGCAGGCCGGCCTTCCTGCCGGCGTCGTCAACATCCTCGCAGGGCTGGGAGCAGACGTCGGCGCCCCGATGGTCAGCCATCCCCTGGTCGAGATGGTGTCGTTCACCGGATCGACCCGCGTCGGCAGGATGACGATGGCCTCGGCCGCACAGTCGCTGAAGAAAGTCTCGATGGAACTCGGTGGCAAGAACGGCCAGATCGTCTTCCCCGACGCCGACCTCAAGGCGGCCGCCGACGCGGCGGTGTTCGGCGGCTTCTTCAATGCCGGCGAATGCTGCAATGCCGGCAGCCGGCTGATCGTGCACGAGGCTATCGCCGACGACTTTCTCGACGCCGTCAAGGAGCTCACCGCCAGGGTGACGGTCGGCGATCCGCTCGATGACCGAACCAAGGTCGGCGCGATGATTTCATCCGACCATTTGGCAAAGGTGACAGGTTACGTGGCAGCAGCCGCGGCCGAAGGCAGCAGCGTCTACAGCGGCGGCAATCAGCTGGCCTCCAATGCCGGCCAATACCTCGATCCCACCATCATCCGCGGCGTCACCGAGGATATGGCCATTGCGCGCGAGGAAGTGTTCGGCCCGGTGCTCTCGGTGCTGACTTTTGGATCGATTGAAAAGGCGTTGCACATCGCCAACGACACGCCCTATGGTTTGTCGGCGGGCGTGTGGAGCGCCAGCATCGACACTTGCATGTCGATAGCGCGTGGGGTGCGTTCGGGGACCGTCTGGGTGAACACATTCATGGAAGGTTATCCCGAGCTGCCTTTCGGAGGCTACAAGCAGTCCGGTCTCGGACGCGAACTCGGCAAACGCGCCGTCGAGGACTATACCGAGGAAAAGACAATCCAGTTTCATCGCGGCCAACGCACCGGATGGTGGGTCGGCTGAGTTGAGAAGAACCCGGTGGGCCTCCACCGGTCGTGTAATGAAACAAGGGAGGAAGTACATGTTGCGCAAACTGCTTATCGGAACGGCTCTCGCATCGGGTCTGGCTTTCGCGGCCCATGCCGCGGACGTCAAGGAAGTCCAGATGCTGCATTGGTGGACGTCGGGCGGCGAAGCGGCTGCTCTCAACGTCCTCAAGGGCGACCTGGCCAAGGAAGGCTATGCCTGGAAAGACGTGCCGGTGGCCGGTGGTGGCGGCGACGCTGCCATGACCGCGCTGAAGGCGATGGTTGCGGCCGGCAATTACCCGACTGCCTCGCAGATGCTCGGCTACACCGTGCTCGATTATGCGGCGGCCGGCGTCATGGGCGATCTGACCGAGACGGCGAAGAAGGAAGGCTGGGACAAGTCCGTTCCGGCAGCCCTGCAGAAGTTCTCGGTCTACGAAGGCAAATGGGTCGCGGCTCCGGTCAATGTCCACTCGGTCAACTGGCTGTGGATCAACAAGGCCGTCATGGACAAGATCGGCGGCACCGAGCCGAAGACCTTCGACGACTTCGTTGCCCTGCTTGACAAGGCCAAGGCAGCAGGCGTGATCCCGCTCGCTCTCGGCGGCCAGAACTGGCAGGAAGCCACCATGTTCGACTCGGTCGTGCTGTCGACCGGCGGACCTGAGTTCTACAAGAAGGCCTTCAACGACCTCGACGACGCTTCGCTCAAGTCCGACACGATGAAGAAATCGTTCGACAATCTCGCCAAGCTGGTCACCTATGTCGACCCGAACTTCTCGGGCCGCGACTGGAACCTTGCCACCGCCATGGTCATCAAGGGCGATGCCCTCGTGCAGGTCATGGGCGACTGGGCCAAGGGTGAGTTCCACGCAGCCAAAAAGACCCCGGGCACTGACTTCCTGTGCTACCGCTTCCCGGGCACCGACGGCTCGGTGATCTACAACTCCGACATGTTCGGCATGTTCAACGTTCCGGACGACCGCAAGGCCGCCCAGATCGCATTGGCCACCGCTACCCTGTCGAAGAGCTTCCAGTCGGCCTTCAACGTCGTCAAGGGTTCGGTTCCGGCTCGTACCGACGTTCCGGACACCGACTTCGACGCTTGCGGCAAGAAGGGCATCGCCGACCTGAAGGCTGCCAACGAAGGCGGCACGCTGTTCGGTTCGCTGGCCCAGGGCTATGGCGCGCCTCCAGCGGTCGCCAATGCCTATAAGGATGTCGTCTCCAAGTTCGTCCATGGTCAGATCAAGACCTCGGACGAGGCCGTGACCGAACTGGTCAAGGCCATCGACGACGCCAAGTAAGCGCAACACAAGAAAACGCCTTCCCCGCTCCGGTGGGGAAGGCTCCGATCCGCGAAACCGGTTGGTCGCGCGTCGACGGGAGGAGCTTCATGAGCACGGTAGCGACAAGCCAGATCAAGCTGACGCCGGAGCACGCACGCCCGCGCGCCTCGGTGCGCTCGCGCCTGCAGGACGCGCTGCCGAAGATCGTGCTGGCGCCGAGCTTCGCCATCACCATCGTCTTCGTCTACGGCTTCATCCTGTGGACGATCTATCTGTCCTTCACCAATTCCAAGACCTTCCCGTCCTATGCCATCACCGGCTCGCGTGCTTATCAGCGGCTGTGGGGCTGGACCTTCGACACCGACCCGCCATCGAGCTGGTACACGTCGATCACCAACATGGGCATTTTCGGTTTTCTCTACATCTTCATCTGCCTGGCGCTCGGCCTGTTCCTGGCCATCCTGCTCGATCAGAAGATCCGCGGCGAAGGCGTGCTGCGGCCGATCTATCTCTACCCGATGGCGCTGTCCTTCATCGTCACCGGGGTTGCCTGGAAATGGTTCCTCGATCCCGGCCTCGGCCTCGAGCAGACCTTGCATCAATGGGGCTGGACGAGCTTCCATTTCGACTGGATCAAGAACAAGGATTTCGTCATCTACACGGTGGTCATCGCCGGTGTCTGGCAGGCCTCTGGCTTCATAATGGCGATGTTCCTGGCCGGTCTGCGCGGCATCGACGGCGAGATCATGAAGGCGGCGCAGATCGATGGCGCCACCACCTTCCAGCTCTATCGCCGCATCGTCATCCCGCTGCTGAGGCCGATCTTCCTGTCGGCCTTCATCGTGCTCGCGCACCTCGCCATCAAGTCCTACGATCTGGTGGTGGCGCTGACCAGCGGCGGCCCCGGCGGCTCGGCCTGGCTGCCGTCCAACTTCATGTATGAGTACACCTTCAAGCGCAACGAGATGGCCGTCGGCTCGGCCAGCGCCGTGATCATGCTGATGACCATCATCGCCATCATCGTGCCCTATCTCTATTCGGAACTCAGGGAGAAGCCGCGATGAGCGCCGTCACCACTCCCGCCCGTCAGGCCTCAGGCGGCGTCAACGTCAAGCTCATCAACCGCGTCGTCATCTACGGGCTCTTGGCGCTGTTTGCGCTGTTCTACCTGATGCCGCTGTTCGTCATGCTGGTGACCTCGTTCAAGACCATGGAAGAGATCCAGAACGGCAACATGCTGGCGCTGCCGCAAGCGCCGACCTTCGACCCATGGATAAAGGCGTGGAGCGAAGTTTGCTCGGGCCTGACCTGCGTCGGCATGAAGGGCTATTTCTGGAACTCGATCAAGATGGTGGTTCCGGCAGTCATCATCTCGACCCTGCTCGGCGCGCTCAACGGCTATGTGCTGACAAAATGGCGCTTTCGCGGGGCGACGCTGGTGTTCGGGCTGATGCTGTTTGCCTGCTTCATCCCGTTCCAGTCGGTGCTGTTGCCGATGGCGACCATCCTTGGCAGCATCGGCCGTTTCGGCGTGACTTTGCAGAATGCGACCGGAACGAGCTTCGGCCTCGGTAATTCGACAGTCAACCTTGTCTTCGTCCACGTCGTCTACGGCATCGGCTTCACCACGCTGTTCTTCCGCAACTACTACGAGACGTTCCCAACCGAACTGGTCAAGGCGGCGCAGGTCGACGGGGCAAGCTTCTTCCAGATCTTCCGGCGCATCATGCTGCCCAACTCACTGCCGATCATCGTGGTGACGGTGATCTACCAGTTCACCAACATCTGGAACGACTTCCTGTTCGCCTCCGCCTATGCCGGCTCCGGCGACGTAATGCCGATGACGGTGGCGCTCAACAACGTCGTCAACACCTCGACAGGCGTCGTCGAATACAACGTCAACATGGCGGCCGCGATGATCGCCGCGCTGCCCACCCTTCTCGTCTATGTGCTCGCCGGCCGCTATTTCGTGCGCGGTCTGATGGCTGGCGCCGTCAAAGGATAATCTGATGGCTTTTCTGGAAATTGATGGTCTGCGAAAGCGCTTCGGCCAGGTCGAAATCCTCAAGGGGATAGATGTCGAGCTCGAGAAAGGCGGCTTCCTGGTGCTGGTCGGCCCGTCCGGCTGCGGCAAGTCCACGCTGCTCAACACCATCGCCGGGCTGGAGACGATCACCTCGGGCGAAATTCGCGTCGACGGCCGCCAGATCAACGATCTGCATCCCTCCAAGCGCGACATCGCCATGGTGTTCCAGAGCTACGCTCTCTACCCGAACATGACGGTGGCCGGAAACATCTCGTTTGGCATGGAGATGCGCGGCGTGCCGACGGCGGAGCGCCAGAAGGCGATCGACAAGGTAGCCAAGGTGCTGCAGATCGGTCACCTGCTGCAGCGCAAGCCGAGCCAGCTTTCCGGCGGCCAACGCCAGCGCGTCGCCATGGGCCGGGCCCTGGTGCGCGACCCCAAACTGTTCCTGTTCGATGAACCCTTGTCCAACCTCGACGCCAAGCTTCGCGTCGACATGCGCATCGAGATCAAGCGCCTGCACGCCACCACCGGCACCACCATCGTCTACGTCACCCACGACCAGATCGAGGCGATGACGCTGGCGACCAAGATCGCTGTCATGCGCGACGGCGAGGTACAGCAGTTCGGCACCCCGGCCGAAATCTACAACAACCCGACCAATCTTTTCGTTGCCGACTTCATGGGGTCGCCGGCAATGAACCTGATCCCGGCGACGATTGGCACCAACGGCAACGCGCTGTCCGTCGTGCTCCAGCGCGAGGCGCGCGCGCCGATCAACCTGCCGATGGCCAATGCACCGGCCGGCCTGTCGGCATTCCAGGGCAAGCCGATCATCTTCGGCGTCCGCCCTGAAGCGCTGACCGATCCGGAAGGCGCCGAACGCAACGCCTCGAACATAGCCACGGCCGACTGCCATATCGAGGTCGTCGAACCGGCGGGCTCCGATACCTTCGCAGTCACCAATCTCGGAGGCAAGGGCGTGGTGGCTCGGCTGCGTGCCGACGCCAACATCCAGCCGGGCACCAACACGCCGCTCGCCTTCAACCTGACAAAGGCAGTGTTCTTCGATCCGGCGACCGAGAGCCGCATTCGCTGACGGCCATGACAAATCCGGACATCGTCATCATCGGCTCCGGCATAGGCGGCGCAACGATCGCCTGCGGCGTTGCCGGAAGCGGCGCCTCGATCCTGATGTTGGAACGCGGTGTGCCGTTGCCGGCGACGCCGCATGCGCGTGACACGCGTTCGATCTTCGTCAACGGCCATTACCGGCCGAAGGAGATGTGGCGCGAAGCCGGAGGTGCTGCCTTCAATCCCGGCAACTACTACTATGTCGGCGGCAATTCGAAATTCTATGGCGCTGTGTTGATCCGCTACCGCAAGGAAGACTTTGCCCCCATGGAGCATTTCGGCGGCGTCTCGCCGGCCTGGCCGTTTTCCTATGAGGAGTTCGAGCCCTGGTATTCGAAAGCTGAACAGCTGTTTCGCGTCCGCGGTGCACTGGGCGAAGACCCGACAGAGCCGTTCCACTCGATCCCGTATGCCTACAAGCCAGTGCCCGACGAGGCACCGATCGCCCGCGCCCGCGCCGAACTCAAGAGCCTCGGCCTGCATCCGGCCTCGCTGCCGCTCGGCGTCGACATCGACAGCTGGCTGAAGGATGGCAGGACCGGTTGGGACGCGTTTCCCAATACCGGTCAGGGCAAGATCGACGCGGAGACCGGACCGCTGACTGCAGCACTCAAGGACAGCAACATCCGGCTCGAGACCAGCTGCTATGTCGAGTACCTAGAAGCGTCACCCGACGGCAAAAGCATCGCCGCCGTCCACTATCGCCAGAATGGCGAGGCGAAGAAGGTCACGCCGAAGCTGGTCATCCTCTCCGCCGGCGCGGTCAATTCCGCCGTCATCCTGCTGCGCTCGCCCTCGCCAGACGGCAAAGGCCTCGCCAACCGCTCCGACCAGGTCGGCCGCAATTTCATGAATCACAATTCGAGCGCCATGCTGGCGATCGACCCGCGCCGCCGCAACGATGCCGTCTACCAGAAAACGCTGATGCTGAACGACTATTATCTGTCCGACGGCAAGGGCGGCAAGCCACTCGGCAATGTCCAGCTTCTCGGCAAGATCGACGGCAACATGCTGAAGGCCAATATAAGGTTCGCGCCGAAATTCGCGCTCGACTTCATGGCCGGTCATGCGGTCGACTGGTACCTGATGTGCGAAGACCTGCCCGATCCCGAAAGCCGCATCATGGTCGACGGCAACGACATCGTCATGCAGTGGCGGCGTTCCAACATTCAGTCACTCGATGGATTGACCAAGGTGATGCGCGAAAACTTCCGCGCTTGCGGCTATCCAATTGTTCTGTCGCGGCCTTTCGACAAGCGCACCCCCTCGCACCAGTGCGGTACGGTGAAGATGGGCGACGATCCGGCGACCGCACCGCTCGACCCCTTCTGCCGGTCGTTCGACCACAGGAACCTGTTCGTCGTCGATGCCAGCTTCCTGCCCAACTCGGCTGCCGTGAACCCGGCCCTGTCGATCGCGGCTCAAGCGCTGCGGGTGGCTGATCATATCCGCAAGATGGAGTTGACCGCATGACCCGCCCGGCGGCCATCGTCACCGGCGGCGCGCGCGGCATCGGCCTTGCCTGCGCCGGGGCGCTCGCCGATGCCGGCTTCGATATTCTGGTCGCCGATCTTGCCGAACAAGCGCCAGATGGTCTTGCTACTGATATCGCCGGGCGTGGCGCAAAGTTCGCCTACTCCCCTTGCGACATCGCCTATCTCGCCAACCACACCACGCTTGTCGATGCCGCGACGCGCGCCTTCGGCCGCATCGACTGCCTGGTCAACAATGCCGGCGTCGGCGCTGCCGTGCGCGGTGACCTGCTCGACCTCAAACCGGAAAATTTCGACCGCACGCTGAACATCAATCTGCGCGGCACTGTCTTCCTCAGCCAGGCCGTCGCCAAGGCGATGCTGGCCGCACGTAGCGATCATCCGAAATCGATCATCACCATTACCTCGGTCAGTGCCGAAATGGCATCGCCCGAGCGGCCCGATTACTGCATCTCGAAGGCCGGGCTTTCGATGTGGGTGAAGAACCTGGCGCTGCGGCTGGCGCCCGAAAACATCGGCGTCTTCGAGGTGCGGCCCGGCATCATCCGCACCGACATGACATCCAACGTCGCCGCCAAATACGATGCGCTGATCGACGGAGGGCTGGTGCCCGCCAAACGCTGGGGCGAAGCCTCAGACATCGGTGCGGTGGTGGCGACGCTCGCCGGCGGCAAGCTCGGCTTTTCGACCGGCTCGATCATCAATGTCGACGGCGCGCTCTCCGTGCCGCGACTGTAAGTGGACAGTGTCATGACCGACTACATCATCGTGGGCGCCGGTCCGGCCGGCTGCGTTCTGGCCAACCGATTGAGCGAGGATCCGGGCAATTCGGTCCTGCTGCTGGAGGCCGGCGGCAAAGACTGGCATCCCTATATCCATATGCCGGCCGGCTTTGCCAAGATGACCAAGGGCATTGCCTCCTGGGGCTGGTCGACCGTACCGCAGAAGCACATGAAGGACCGCGTCTTCTGGTACACGCAGGCCAAGGTGGTCGGCGGCGGCTCGTCCATCAACGCCCAGATCTACACGCGCGGCAACGCCCGCGACTATGATGCCTGGGAGAAGGAGGAGGGCCTCGCCGGCTGGGGCTATCGCGATGTGCTGCCTTACTTCAAACGCGCCGAGAACAACCAGCGCTACGCCAACGACTTTCACGGCGACCAGGGCCCGCTTGGCGTGTCGAACCCGATTTCGCCGCTGCCGATCTGCGAGGCCTATTTTCGAGCCGGCCAGGAAATGGGCATCCCCTTCAACCCGGACTTCAATGGCGCCAGCCAGGAGGGCGTCGGCTACTACCAACTGACCCAGAAGGACGCCCGGCGCTCCTCCGCGTCGGTCGCCTATCTCAGACCGATCCGCTCCCGCAAGAACCTCACCGTCAGGACCGATGTGCTGGTGACGCGCATCGTCGTCGAGAAGGGCCGCGCCATCGGCGTCGAAATCGTCGACAGGCCAGGCGGCGAGAAGAAAATCCTGCGCGCCGAGCGCGAGGTGATCGTCTCCTCCGGCGCCATCGGCTCGCCGAAACTGTTGATGCAATCGGGCATCGGTCCGGCCGATCATCTGAAATCGGTCGGCGTCACGCCGGTGCATGACCTGCCAGGCGTCGGCTCCAACATGCAGGATCATCTCGATCTGTTCGTCATTGCCGAATGCACCGGCGACCACACCTATGACAACTACGCGAAGCTGCACCGCACGGCCTGGGCCGGCCTGCAATACCTGCTGCTAAAGAAGGGGCCGGTGGCCTCCAGCCTGTTCGAGACCGGCGGCTTCTGGTACGCCGACCCGACGGCCGCCTCGCCCGACATCCAGTTCCATCTCGGCTTGGGCTCCGGCATCGAGGCCGGCGTCGAGAAGCTGAAAAACCCGGGTGTCACCTTGAATTCGGCCTTCTTGCGGCCACGCTCGCGCGGCACGGTGCGGCTGAAAAGTGCCGATCCCGCCGACCACCCGCTGATCGATCCGAACTACTGGTCCGATCCCTATGACGGCGCCATGTCGATCAGGGGGCTGAGACTGGCGCGTGAGATCATGCGGCAGAAGGCGCTTGCCCCCTATGTGCTGCGCGAGGTGCTGCCCGGCCCATCGCTCGCCAGCGACGACGAGCTGTTCGACTACGCCTGCCGCAGTTCCAAGACCGACCATCACCCGGTCGGCACATGCCGCATGGGTCATGACGACATGGCTGTCGTAACACCGGATCTGCGTCTGCGCGGCGTCGAGGGGCTGCGCGTCTGCGACGCCTCGGTGATGCCGCGCATCCCCTCCTCCAACACCAATGCGCCGACCATCATGGTCGGCGAAAAGGGCGCCGACCTGATCCTCGGCCGCGAGCCGCTGCCGCCGGCCGTGTTTTCTGGAAACCGGGCGGCTTAGGAGCAATTCCAGGAAAAGTGTAAAACGGTTTTCCGTCCGGAATTGCTTACAACAAAGGGATAGAGCAAAAAATGATCAGGCACTGTGTGTTCGCTAGATTCCGCAACGATGTTCCCGTCGCCGAGCGCATGGCGATCCATGCCGACCTCGAGGCGCTGCGACAGGTTATCGACGGCATGGACGCAGTAAATTTCAGCGCCAATGTCAGCCCGGAGCCGTTCGCGCGCGGCTTCACCCACGGCTTCACCATCGACTTTCGCGATGCCTCCGCGCGCGACGCCTATTTGGTGCATGGGGCCCATCAGCGCGCCGGCGCAAGACTGGTCGCGGCGCTCGAAGGCGGCACGGACGGACTGATGGTCTTCGACCTTAGGATTGCTCCTTAAGACAAGATGCTCACCTTCAATCGAAAAATTGGGGCACATTTGTAGATGTGCTTAGTTTCGTCGCCCCATTGGTGAAATGGGTGATCGCGAGACGACACCTGGACTAACCGAGCCTGAGCGCAACGACACCGGCGACGATGCTGAGCGCGGCGGCACCGCGCCAGCCCGTCATCTTCTCGCCGAGCGCGAAGACCGAGATCATCATGGCAAACAGGATCGAGGTCTCGCGCAGCGACGCCACCGAGGCGATCGGCGCCTTGGTCATCGCCCACATCACGATCCAGTAGGCCGCGCCGCTGAGCACGCCGGTGAACAGTCCTGCCTTCCAGTCGCGCGCCAGCACCGGCAGCGCCTTCGGCCCACGGAAGATAAGGCACAGCACCAAGGCGCCAAAAGCATCGCAGATGAACAGCCAGGCGGCATAGCTCTGCGCCGTGGCGGCCAGCCGTGCGCCGCTGCCGTCCGACAGTGTGTAGCTGGCGATGAAAATCGAGGTGGCCAGCGCAAAGCCGACCGCGCGCAAGTTGAGCCTCTCCAGATGCGCACCGCCGCGAAACGACATCACCAGCGTGCCGGCCGACAACAGAAAGATACCCAGAATGGCAAGCGGGGCCGGAACCTCGGCGACGACGAACATGCCGCCAAGCGCCGCCAGCAGCGGTGCGGTGCCGCGCGCCAGCGGATAGGTCTGGGCGAAGTCGCCGGCCCTGTAGGCGCCGATCAGGAAAGTCCGGTAGCCCATGTGGAAAAACACGGAGGCGATGATGTAGGGCCACACTTGCGCTTTCGGCATTTCGACGAAGGGCAGCACCAGGAGGGCCGCGGCACCCATGCCCAGCGTCATCAGCGTGATCGACAGGAAGCGGTCGAGATGAACCTTGACCAGCGCGTTCCAGATCGCATGCATGGCGGCGGCCGCAAGCACTGCGAAGAAGACGAAAAGTGTCATGGGGCGAAGCCGGGTGTTTCCAGATCGATGTCGACCCGGAGCGGGAAATGGTCCGACGCAACCTCGCCGATGTCGGCGCTGATTGAACGCACGCGCCCGGCTAGCATGCCGCCGACGAAACAATGGTCGAGCCGCCGCCTTGCCACCTTGCCGTCGATGGTCTTCACATGGGTGTGGAAGTCCGGGACCGGCTCGCCGGCCACGGCAGCGGCATCGACGAAGCCGTCGAGATAAGCAGCACCGCGATGGTAGGGCGAGCTGCCGACGATGCGATGGTATTCGGCACTGCCCGGTTCCATGTTGAAATCGCCCATCCAGATCGCCGCCAGTGAATTTTCCGGCTCAGCTTCGCCGCTGGTCCAATTGCGTACGGGCTCGTCGTCGACACCACTCCACGGCCCGCCATCCGACGGTGCCCGCCGGTGCTCGGCCATGAGATAGTCGATCTGCTCCAAGCGCTCCTCGACCGCGATATGGGCGAGATGCAGCGACAACACCCGCACCGGGCCCGCTGGCGTGCGGATCATGCATTCGAGTGCCGCATTGCGCGTGTTGAGCGGCCGCAGCGTACGGCGCATCGGCAGCGCATGCAGTCGCGACCAGACGATCGGCAGCTTCGACAGCACCATGGTGCCGAACTGCCGGCGCCGGTTGACCAGGCGGCCGTCGCGCCGCTCGCTGGCATCCATGTCGAAAGCTGGGCCGTAAACCCAGTGATAGCCCGGCAGCAGGCGCGAAAGCAGTTCCGGCTGGTCGTCGAAATTGCTGCGCTGCCAGTGCCGCTCGACCTCCTGCAAGGCGATGATGTCGGCGCCGGCAACGATGCCTGCGGCGCGCGACAGATCATAGCGGCCGTCGCCGCCGAACCCGTACTGGATGTTGTAGCTGACCAGCTTCATTGCTTATCCGGCTCAATGTTGAATGGCAGTAGCGGTTCGGCAGATTGGTTGCAATGTACCGGGCGAGCGACGGGGCTGGGCCAGCGGCCAAAGTTTGATCTCGAAAAGTGGAACCCGGTTTTCGGAATAGATCATGCTCAAACAGGAATCAGAGCCTGCTTCATCTTGAGTCCATCGGATGGAGCAGGCTCTATGTCGTCAGCGGTTGGAACCGGCCTGGTGGCGACGCCGCCAGTTCGGTCCAATCGATCTCTTCCTCGAGGCGGTGATAGGCTTCGTCACCGATCGTGCCGTTGCGGCGCAGTTCCTCCAGCACGTCGCGCTGGCTCTTGATGGCATAGAGGCGCAAGCGGTCATATTCGGTGGCCGCCTGGGCATCGTCAGGATTTTTGGCGATCTTGCGTTGAGCGGCATATTGCTCGCGCACCGCAGCCGCCGCGTCCGATGTCTTGCGGCTCAATATGTCGAGGGCGGCCTGCATGACCAGAACGCGTGCCTGCGCAACCTCTCGGTCGACCGTTTCATCCGGGTCGAGGTCGAGCAGGCGCAGCAGCGGTTTCAAGCTCATGCCCTGGAGCACCAGCGTACCTAGCACGACCGTGAAGGCAGCGAGCACGATCGGGTCGCGGGCGGGGAATTCAGCCGGCAAGGCAAATGCCGCCGCAAGCGTCACCAGACCACGCATCCCGCACCAGCCGATGAGCATGCCGCCGCGCAACGATGGCGCGTCTCGCTGACGATCCGCATTGCCGAAACGGGCCAACCACCTGATGGCCGCGCCGCAGCCCAGCACCCAGGCCAGACGGGAAACGATGACGATGGCAAGTACGGTCCCGGCCAGCAAGAAGGCATCGGTCTGCTGCTCGCCGGCAAGCCTGCCGACAATCGAACGTGCCTGCAGGCCCATCAGCACGAAAGCCAGCACGTTGAGCACGAACACCGCCGTTTCCCACACCGAATAGGAACTGATGCGGTTTCTGGCCGGCATGCGGCGCGGCGCGGTGCGAGCGATTGTCATTGCATAGACCACGATGGTGATGATGGCAGAAAGGCCCAGCCTGTCGGCCAGGATCCAGACCCCGAATGTGCCGGCAAATTGCACCACAGTGCCGCTCGCCGGATCTTCGATACGGTCCAGTGTCATCAGAGACAGCCGGCCAAGCAGATAGCCGGCCGCAAGGCTGCCCAGGGTGGACAGCAGGATCATCGGAACGGCGCTGCTCAGCAGGATGGAGCCTGCTGCCGCCGAAACCGCCATCCGGTAAATCAGCAGCGCGGTGGCGTCGTTGAGCAGGCTCTCGCCTTGCAGGATGGCTGTGATTCGATGCGGCACCTTGAACTGGCCAAGCACGGCCGACGCCGCCACCGCATCGGGCGGCGCCACAATGGCGCCGAGGGCTATGGCCGCGGCGATCGGCAGGCCTGCCATCGTCCACCCGACCAGAGCCACGGTCGCCGTCGTGAAAAGGACAGCACCGAGTGCCAGCAGCACAAGCGGCACCTTGTAACGATTGAGGTCGCGCAAAGACGTATCATAGGCGGCATCGAGCAGCACCGGCGCGATGAACAGGGCAAGCGCCAGTTCCGGGTCGATCTCGATCGTCGGCACGCCAGGCACGAAGGCGATGCCCACCCCTGCCAGCGCCAGCAAGGAGGGATAGGGAACCTGCACGCGCCGTGACAGCGCCGTCAGCGCAACGGCGATCAACAGCAGAAGGAGTGTCAGTTCGAAGAGGGCCATGGCTTGTTTATAGCCGGGAAGCGGGATTGTCGGCAGTGGCAAAGCAGCTGGAAAACGCTTGGCCAGCAAGCTCAGGATGGCAGGCAATGTACCCCCACCAGCTTTTCTTCCACACTCTACTGGTTTCGGCGAGCGCATCGACCCAAGGTCGAAATCACCGCGCCGCCGTTGGAAGCCACGCGAATGGAAGCCCTGCCGGTTCTTCAGGCGGTGTTGCGTCCATTCATGGTGCGAGCCAGAGGGAGCGCTGTCACGCCTAGTGCAGCACCAGCATATCGCTCGACGAGAACGATATCTCGGCCTTTTCACCCACTGCAGGGGGCGGCGTTGCCGGGCTGTTGAACGTATCGAGCGAGACCGTGCTGCCGCCGATGCCGACCCGAACCCGTATCACCGATCCGAGGAAATGCACTTCGGAAATTTCTCCCGAAAGGCTGGAGTCACGGCCGGGCTGGCGGCCCAGCGAGATCGCCTCGGGCCGCAACGCCAGCGACAGCGTGTCGCCCGACTTGGAACCGTTGAGCTTGCCCTGCAGCGATATCTGTTCGGAATTGACCCGCACCGTGCCCGCAGCGGGATCGGTGACGGTTCCCTCGAGCACGTTCAGCGTGCCGACGAAATTGGCGACGAACTTGGTTGCCGGGCGGTTGTAGATCTCGAACGGCGTGCCGACCTGCTCGGCCTTGCCGCCATACATGACGGCGATTCGGTCGGAGATCGACAGCGCCTCTTCCTGGTCATGCGTGACGAAGATGGTGGTGATGCCGAGCTTCTTCTGGATCGAGCGGATTTCCTCGCGCAGCGACACGCGCACCTTGGCGTCGAGAGCCGACAGCGGCTCGTCGAGCAGCAGCAGCTTCGGCTTCGGCGCGATGGCGCGGGCCAGCGCGATGCGCTGCTGCTGGCCGCCTGAGAGTTGGTAGGGATAGCGATCCGCCATCTGCGGCAGCTTGATGATGCCGAGCATCTCGGCGACACGGGCATCGATGTCCGCCCTCGGCATGCCGGCGACCTTGAGGCCGAAGCCGATATTCTGCGCCACGGTCAGGTTCGGAAACAGCGCATAGGCCTGGAACACCATGCCGACATTGCGCTGGTTGGGCTTCAGCCTTGTGATGTCCTTGCCGCTGACGACGATCTTGCCGGCGCTCGGCTCCTCGAAGCCGGCGACCATCCGCAGCACGGTGGTCTTGCCGCAGCCGGACGGGCCGAGAAAGGAGACGAATTCGCCGCTCTCGACGTCGAGATTGAAATCCTCCACCACCGTGGTGGCACCGAAGGATTTTCGAACGTGCTGGATGGACAGAAACGGATCGGCCATGGCTTTGACTTTCAGTTCGGACGGTTCGCCGATCTCGGCGCGAAGCGGGACAGGATCTGGATCAGCGACATGCAGCCCCAGGTAATGGCGAAGGCGATAATGGCGAGCGCTGCCGGCTCATAGGCGCGGTTGGCGCCGATATTCTGCAGATATGGGCCGAAAGCCGGCCGATTGAGCAGGCTCGCCATGGTGAACTCGCCAATGACGATGGCGAAGGTCAGGAAGGCGCCCGACAGCACCGCGATCAGCACGTTGGGCAGGATGACACGGGTGATGATCGTCCCCCAACCAGCACCAAGGATCTGTGCCGCTTCCGTGAGGGTACGCACGTCGATGGTGCGAAGCCCGGTGTCGACGGCGCGATACATATAAGGCAGCGCCAGTGTCGCATAGCCGATGACCAGCAAGGCATTGGTGCCTGTATCGGTCGCCAGGAACGGCAGCGGCGAATTCGACCCATACATTCTGATGTAGCCGAAGACGATGACGATGGCCGGGATGACCAGCGGCAGCAGCGTGATGAACTCGACGATCGGCCGCAACTGCGGCAACCGAAGCCGGATCCAGTAGGCGGCCGGCACCACGATGAGCACGCCGAGAACGATGGTGAAGACGGCGGCAAGCACCGAATAGCCGAAGGTCGCCTGGAAGCGCGCATCGCCGAGCACGACCTTGTAGGCGTCGAAGGAGTACTCGCCACGCCGCATGCGCATGGAGAACTCCACGGTCGCGATCAGCGGAATGAAGAAATAGGCCGAGCCAAGGGCGAAAACTAGCCAGGCCCAGAACTTTCCCGACTTCATTTCAGCCACCTCTCTGAACGGGTCCGGAACCAGATGTAGAAGACATTGGCCAGGCCGGTAATGAAGATCATGCCGAAGGCTATGGCATAGCCAAGATGCGCATTGTGCAGCACGTCACCGCGGATCTGCGCATAGAGCAGGATCGGCACGATGTTGAGCGACGAGCCAGTCAACGCATAGGCGGTGGCTATCGCGCCGAATGCGTTGGCGAACAAAAGGATGACGGTGCCGAGAAAGCTCGGCCAGATCACCGGGATGACAACCATGCGCCAGTATTGCGCCATGGTCGCCCCAAGCGTTGCGGCGGCCTCGCCCCATTCCTTCTTCAGACCATCGATTGCCGGTACGATGATCACCACCATTAGCGGAATCTGGAAGTAGACATAAGTCAGAGTCAGTCCCCAGAATGACAGGATGTTGAAGCCATGCGCATAGATGTTGAGACCGAACAGGGTGTTCAGGATCACCGTCGCAAGGCCGAGCCGGCCGAGCGTGGCGAGGAAGGCGAAGGCCAGCGGCACGCCGGCAAAATTGGAAGCGACCCCGGAAAAGGTCAGCGTCGCCGAGCGTATCCACTCCGGCAGGCCGCCGCGCACAATGGCGATCGCGATGGCGAGACCTGCGAAGGCGCCGATCAGCGATGAGGCGAGGCTGACCTTGATCGAAATCCAGTAGGCGGCAACGATCGAAGGCTGCGCCAGTGCGGCAATATTTTCGAAGGTGAATTCACCCGCCTCATTCTGGAACGCGCCTAGCATCAGATACAGCGTCGGCAGGATCAGGAACATGATGGCGAAGATGAAGAACGGCGCGACACCAAGCCATTGCGTGGGCAGCCGCATGCTACGTGCTTCGGCGGGAGGCGCGGTCTTGCCGGTAACAGCGTGGTCGGACAATGAGATATCGGTCATGCGCCGGCTACCGTCTTCGAGAGAAAGACCGGGCGACCCAGAGGCCGCCCGGCATGGCGTAACTTACTTGACGTTGGCGCCGACAACGGCATCCCAGTTCTTGGTGATGGCTTCCTTCGCCTTGCCCTGCTCGTCGAGCGTCGGGAACGCCGCGGCCGCATAGGACTCAGCCGGCGGCAGCTTGGCCAGCACGTCCGCCGGGATCTTGTTGTTCTTGGCAAGATCGTTGAAGCGGATCGGGTGGCAATAGCCCTTCAGCCAGGCGATCTGGCCTTCGTCGGAATAGAGGTATTCCAGCCAGAGCTTGGCTGCGTTCGGGTGCGGCGCGAAAGCGCTGATCGCCTGCACGTAGACGCCGGCGACGACACCGGTCTTCGGCACGACGACGTCGACGGGCGGGTTGCCCTTCAGCGTGTCACGGCCGGCGAGCGCGTTGTAGTCCCAGGTGACGAGGATCGGAGTCTGACCCTGGGCGAGCGTGGCGGCCTTGCCGATGACCGGCACGAAATTGCCGGCGGCGTTGAGCTTCTTGAAGAAGTCGAGGCCAGCGGTGCCGGCTGCCTCGCCAGCAGCCGCACCCGATGACAGCCCAGCGGCATATACCGCCTGGATGGCCTGGTTCGACGCGCGCGGATCACCGGCCAAAGCGACCGAGTTGGCGAATTCCGGCTTCAGCAGGTCGGCCCAGTCCTTCGGCGATTCCTTGACCAGATCCTTGTTCACCTGGAAGGACAGCACGCCGTAGTAGTCGCCGGTCCAGAACCCTTCGGCATCCTTGGCGCTGTCTGGGATCGAGTCCCAGGTCGACACCTTGTAAGCCTGGATCAGGCCATCCTTCTTGGCCGACGGGCCGAACGACAAGCCGACGTCGATGACGTCGGGCGCCTGCGGGCCCTTGTTGTCCTTGTTGGCCTTGATCGCCTCGACCTCGTCGCCGGATCCGGCATCGGGGTTGAGTTCGTTGACGGTAATCCCAGGATACTTGGCCTTGAAGCCATCGATGACGGCACCGTAGCCGCACCAATCATGCGGCAAAGCGATGGTAGTGAGCTGGCCTTCCGCCTTGGCGGCCTTGACGAGATCGTCCAGCGAAGCCGCGGACGAAATCACCGACGACACCATCAGGGTCGCGGCCGAAAGGGAAAGCACTTTCCCCGTGAATTTCAACATGTGTTCTCTCCGTTGAACTGACGCCGTTGGACGCCTGCGATGCGGTATCGTTTTCATGTGACAGCCAGATGAAAGCTTTATGAAACCGGCTGCTCGCAGTGCGAAAAGTAAACTCTTTTTAACCGGCTGTAGCAATCGCTTCGCGATTCTTTTTCCGGCTAACTAATTTCTGCCTTGCCCGTCATCCTCCCCCTTGTTTTTGTAGCCCCTTTTCAAATCACTTTGCGATGCGGAAAACGCCTCAGACCGTGCCGGCGATGGCGTTTTCGAGCAAGGTCAGCGCCGCCTTCTTGGTCAGCTTGACCGGGTTGCCGCCTGCGGTCGGATCGACCACGGCCATGTCGGCGATCAGCGCCTTGCGCTTCTTGTCCATGTCGAGCCCTTTGATCAGGCCCGGCAACGCGTGCGGTACCTTCAGTTCCTTGCGCAGCTTGATGACTGCCTTGGCAAAGCCGTCGAAGCCGCCCTTGATGCCGCAATAGGCGGCGAGCCGGCCGATACGCTCCTCAATGGGATCACGATTGAAGGCCAGCACATAGGGCATGAACACCGCGTTGGTCATGCCATGATGAGTGTCGTAGAGCGCGCCGACTGGATGCGACAGCGAATGGATGGCGCCAAGCCCCTTCTGGAAGGCGGTGGCGCCCATCGCGGCTGCGCTCATCATATGGGCGCGCGCGACGAGATCCTTGCCGTTGGCAAAAGCCTTCGGCAGGTTCTCGAAAACCAGCCTCACACCTTCGACAGCGATGCCATCGGCCATCGGATGATAGCCCGGCGCGCAAAAGGCTTCGAGACAATGGGCAAGCGCATCCATGCCGGTGCCGGCGGTGATGAAGCCGGGCATGCCGACCGACAGTTCCGGATCGGCGATGACGATGGCCGGCAGCAATTTGGGATGGAAGATGACCTTCTTGGTGTGGGTCGCCTCGTTGGTGATGACGCCGGCGCGGCCGACTTCCGATCCGGTGCCCGCGGTGGTCGGCACGGCGATGATCGGCGCGATGGCCTCCGAATTGGCGCGCGTCCACCAGTCGTCGACATCCTCGAAGTCCCACACCGGCCGCGTCTGCCCGGCCTGGAAAGCGATGAGCTTGCCGAGATCGAGCGCCGAACCGCCGCCGAAGGCGATGACGCCGTCATGCTTGCCCTTCTTGAACACGGCGATGCCGGCGGTCAGATTGGATTCGACCGGGTTCGGCCTGACCTCCGAGAAGACGCCATAGGGGACCTTAGCGTCGTCAAGAATCTTCAGCGTCGAGGCGACGACCGGCAGCTTCGCCAGGCCTGGATCGGTGACGAACAGCGGCCGCTTGATGCCGGTGGCCGCCAACGCCTCAGGCAATTCCTTGATGCGCCCGGCGCCGAAGCGGACGGTGGTGGGGTAGTTCCATTTGGAGATCAGCTTGGACATTTTTGTCTTTCAATAAATCAGATGGCTTCGCGCAGATGGAAAGATTTCGGCCTGGTCAGATTGTCATAGCCGATGGCCGACAAGCCCGCCCCCTTGCCGGTATCCTTGACGCCGGTCCAGACCAGCGCCGGGTCGAGGTAGTCGCAGCGGTTCATGAACACCGTGCCGGTCTCGACGCGGTTGCCGATCGCCACCGCATGCTCGGTATCGCGCGTCCAGATCGAGGCCGTCAGCCCGTAGGGACTGTCGTTCATCAGCGCGATCGCCTCTTCGTCGTTGCGCACCTTCATGATGCCGACGATCGGACCAAAGCTCTCCTCGCGCATGACGCTCATCTGATGGTCGACATTGGTCAGCACTTCCGGCGCCAGATAGGGCGAACCGGCTTTGTCGTTCGCCACCTTCATGTTGATGTGCGCCACCGCGCCTTTGCGCAGCGCCTCGGCCTTCTGCTCACGGATCAGGTCGGCGAAGCGCGCCTGCGCCATCGGCCCCATCGTCGTCGCCTGGTCGAGCGGATTGCCGACGACATAGTTCTTCGTCTCGGCGATGAAACCTTCGACAAACTCGTCATAGACTTTCTCGTGCACATAGACGCGCTCGATGCCACAGCAGCACTGGCCGGAATTGTAGAAGGCGCCGTCGACCAGATTGGCGACCGCATGGTCCATCTTGGCATCGGGCAGCACATAGGCCGGATCCTTGCCGCCAAGCTCTAGGCCGAGCGTCATGAAGGTGCCCGCCGCCGCTCTTTCGATGGCGCGGCCGCCGGCGACCGAACCGGTGAAATTGACATGGTCGATCTTGCCCGAGCCGAGCAGCTTCTCGGTCTGGGCGTGGTTGAGCACGATATTCTGGAACACACCCTTCGGCAGACCGGCCTTCTCGAAGGCCTGCTGAAAGCGCTCGCCAACCAGCAGCGTCTGCGCCGCATGCTTGAGGATGACGGTGTTGCCGGCCATCAGCGCCGGCACGATGGTGTTGACGGCGGTGAGGTAAGGATAATTCCACGGCGCGATCACCATGACCACGCCGAGCGGATCCTTCTTCACATAGCGGCGGAAGCCATCCTTCGGGTTAGAGGCCGGCACGGACTTGAGCGCCGCCTCGGCGATCTCGACCATGTAGTTGGTGCGTTCCTTGACGCCGCCGAACTCGCCGCCATAGCGAACAGGCCGCCCCATCTGCCAGGCAATCTCCGGCACGATCTCGTCGGTCATCGCGACCAGCGCTTCCAGCATCGCCAGCATGTACTTGCCGCGCTCGACGATCGGTGTCTCAGCCCACTTCTCCTGCGCCGCTTTGGCGCGCTCGACCGCGGCGTTGATCGCCAGGTCCGTTGCCACGGGCCTTTCAGCATAGATCGAGCCATCGACGGGGGATATGAGTTTCACGGTTTCCAATTAAACGTCTCCAAATCAACAAGGAACTGTTTTGACGAAGCCAGCCGAGCCATAGGCAAGGATCGCGCGATCGCGGGTGATGATTTCCAAATTCTTCGAGCGCGCCGTAGCTATGATGATCCGGTCTGTTGGATCATTGTGAACGACGCCGGGCAGGAACGAAGACTCGACCAAGAGCTCACTGTCGATTCCTTCAACACTCGTTGCACCAGCCTTCACGAACCGTTCAAACCATGCGAGCGGTGACTTGATGAACGGAAGCCGGCCTTTAGAAACCAGCATTCCGATTTCCCAAGCGGACATGACGGAAACGGCGATCACGTCGCCATTTTTCCGCGCGCTTGTCACCCTCTCAACCGCCGCTCTCGCGACCGGTTGTTCCGTCGACAGCCACAGTATGAAGCATGTGTCCAGGAGCACCCCATCAGTCGTCATACACCTTGCCCCAATCCGGATCCGCGGGTGCGGTGTAATCGACGTCCGGAAGAAGCGTGAGCGTCCCAGCCATGCATCCAAACAACGGATCGCCGCCTCGAGGCGGCACGATGTATTCTCCAGCGGTGTCGTTTACGTCTAACGCATTCTCGAAATCCACCTGCCCCTCCATGAAGCCGGGACGACGCTCCGCCGCCTTCGCATCCGAAGAGCCCAGGTGGACCAACACCTCGCTTTCCGGCTGGCCGAAAATTTCAGCGATCTTGCGTATTTCATCAACTTGCATACGCCGCTCGCCGTTCAGCGTCCGCGACAAGGCGCTGTAGTGCATGTTCATTTGGGTGGCCATGCGGCGCACCGTCAGGTTGCGCTCCTTCATCTGACTGTCAAACCACACCTTGTCGACATTGGCTTTGCCTTGGGGCAATCCTGCCTCCCGTATGTTGCGATGCCATAATTACAACATAGTGCGAAAACAGCAACACTGTCAATATCGCTCGAACCCTCTATGCAGTTCCCAATCCGTAATCCGGCGGTCGTATTCGAACTGCTCCCACTTGGCGGTATGGACATAGTGTTCAAGCACGTCCTCGCCGAGCGCCTCCTTCAGCATCATCGAGTTCGTCAGCGTCTCGGTGGCATCGCGCAGCGTCTTCGGGATCTCCGGCAGGCGAGATGCCTGATAGGCATCGCCGACAAACGGCTTTTGCAGTTCCAGCTTCTCGTCGATGCCGGCAAGACCGGCTGCGATCAGCGCCGCGAAGGCAAGATAGGGGTTGAGGTCGGCGCCGCCGATGCGGCACTCCATGCGGATGCCCTTGGTGCCCTCGCCGCACAGCCGGAAACCGGCGGTGCGGTTGTCCTCGCTCCACATGATCTTGGTCGGCGCGAAGGTTCCAGCCTGGAAGCGCTTGTAGGAGTTGACGTAAGGCGCCAGGAACCAGGTGAATTCGTTGGCGTATTTGAGTTGGCCTGCCGCCCATTGCTGGCCGAGCGTCGACAGCGTCCACTCCGCATTTTTGTCGAAGAACAGCGGCGTCTTGCCGTCGGCGCTCCACAGCGAATTGTGGATGTGGCTGGAATTGCCGGCGAGCCCGTAATTGTATTTGGACATGAACGAAATTGCCTTGCCCTCGGACTCGGCGATTTCCTTGGCGCCGTTCTTCAGGATGACGTGGCGGTCGGCCATGTCGAGCGCCTCGGCGTAGCGCACATTGATCTCTTCCTGGCCGGGACCCCATTCACCCTTGGAATTCTCGATCGGGATGCCGGCCGCTTCCATCTCGTTGCGAAGCCGGCGCATGACGCCTTCTTCCTTGGTGGTGATGCCGATCTGGTAATCGCCGATATAGGGCGATGCCGTGTCGAGGCCCTGCCAATGCTTCTTGCGGGCGGAATCGTAGGTCTCGTTGAACAGGTAGAATTCCAGCTCTGAAGCGAAATAGCCGATATAGCCGCGCTCCGTCAGCCGCTTGACCTGCTTCTTGAGGATGGCGCGCGGCGAGTGCGGCAGGTCGTCATGCGTGTGGTGGTCGAGCACGTCGCAGATCACAAGTGCGGTCTTTTCCAGCCAGGGAATGCGCCGAAGCGTGGCCAGATCCGGCTTCATAACGAAGTCGCCATACCCTTTCGACCAGCTCGCCGCCTTGTAGCCGGGCACGGGCTCCATATCGATGTCGGCGGCCAGCAGATAGTTGCAGCCATGCGTTTCGTCGTGCGCGGAATCGACGAAGTATTGCGCCAGGAACCGTTTGCCCGCCAGTCGGCCCTGCATGTCAACGATGCAGGCCAGCACCGTGTCGATCTCGCCGCTGGAGACCGCTTTCTTCAATTGATCGAACGAGAAATTTCCGGCCATTCCTTTGGCACTCCAGCGCTTGACGATTGAAAGGGGCTAACGAAACCATGGCCGGCAAAAACGCCGGCCATGGCCATGATGGTTGATGTCAGTAGCCGGTTTCGCCGACGGCCAGTTCGGCGGCCGCGATGGCAGCCTTGCGCTTGGCAATCTGGTCGCCGATCGGTGGACCCTGGAAGCGGCGGTTCTCGAAACCGAACCAAAGCACGGCGGTCAGCCCAATGAAGCCAATGGTGATGTATAGCACCTTGTCGTTCGGCGGCTGGATGGCGATGTAGAAGATGATCGCCATGCCGACAACCGACAGGACGCAAAACAGCTTGAACAGCCCGGCGCCGAGGTTCCACGGGCCCGGATTCGGCCATTTCGCCGTTCCGAAAGTCATCATGCCGAGCACGATCGGAATGATGAATGACAGGAACAGGAACACCAGCGTCGAATTGACGACGATGGTGTAGATGTTGGTGCCGCCGATCGAAATGAACTGCGCAAGAAAGACATAGATGATCTCAAGCACCGCAGCGGTCCAGATCGCGTTGACCGGCGTGCGCCAGGTCGGGCTGACTTTGGCAAGCGACGCGGAACCAAACGGCATGCCACCATCACGCGAGAAGGCAAACAACATGCGCGAAGCCGAGGTCACCGTGGCCAGACCGCACAGGAACTGCGAGAGCAGGATTGCGAGATACAGCAACGTCTTCAGCCAGACGGGCATGATCGCGTCCATGGTGGCGAAGAACACGTTCCAGCCCTGCTTGGCGCCGGCGGCCAGGTCGGGGATTGCCAGAACGATTGCGCACAGCATCACCCAACCGATTAGCGAAGACCAGAGCACGGACGAAACGATCGCCTGCGGCACCGAGTGTGCTGCTTTCTCTGTTTCTTCGGAGGTATGCGCTGACGCGTCGTAGCCGGTGATGGTGTAGACCGGCAGAAGCAGGCAGAGCAGGAACAGGTAGCTCATGGAGTCGGACTGCGGGAAGACACCGCCACCGGCGTCGCCCGAATAGTTGGTGAATGTCCACAACCGCGTGATATCGATCGCGGGCGCAAACACCAGGCAAGCCACGATCAGTACTGCCGTCGCACCCAGGATGAGGAAGCCCGAAGCATCCGTCAGCATGGCCGTGAGCCTGATGCCAAAATGGTTGAACACCGCCTGCAGCACCGTGATGAAAGTAACGAACCCGACGATCTCGCCAGGCGTTCCGGTGATGCCAAACCCGCTTCCGAACGTTCCGACAAAGAAGAATGCGGTGCCGATATTGATCGCCCCCAGCACGGTGATCAGGCCGAGCAAATTGAGCCAGGCGGTCAGCCAGCCGGTGAAGCGGTTTCCGAGGATCGAAGACCAGTGATAGAGGCCGCCAGCGGTCGGAAATGCCGAGGCAATCTGCGCCATCGCAAGGGCAAAGCAGGCCGAAACACAACAGCCGACGATCCAGCCGATGCCCGCCGCGGCGCCGCCGATCGACCCAGTGGCTTGTGCAAAGGAATTGATGCCACCCGAAAGGATGCAGATGATCGAGAACGAGATCGCGAAATTCGAGAAGCGGCTCATGCTTCGCGACAATTCCTGGGCATAGCCCATACCGTGGAGAACCTTGAGGTCCTCCTTCTTGTCAATGTCTGTGTAACCCGGTGCTATCATTGGAAGTCCCCTGTTGTTTCCGAGCGAGATGCGTCAATCTCATCTCGCTCTGGCTAGCCCATTGAACTGACTTTCCGACTGAATGCGATCTGGCCGACTGAATGCGATCTGGTCTGTCCTGCCTCCTCCGGCTCCAGATCCGAAAAAATGCCCGTGAGCAGATCCCCCCATTTCCGCTGCCCGGTCTCGCCGGAAATTTCATCATTGCGGATTTCGATCATCGCGCAAGGCAAGCCGCGCGAGCGCGCGTGGCGTTCCAGCGTGAAATAGACGCGGTCGGCCGGCGAATAGGGCTCGTTGACGCCGACGGTGACGCCGGCAAGCCGCTTCAGCGCCGATATCAGCGGTGACGCCAGCCGGCGATCCTCGTCGTGGATGATGCCTATATGCCAGGGCCGATTCTTACCCTTGAAGACCGGGGTGAAAGAATGGATCGACACCAGTCGCGTCTCTCGGCCCGACGCCAACCGATCCTCGATGGTCTTCTCGATAGTGTCATGGAACGGGCGCCATGCGAGCGCTACACGCGCCTCCCGCTCGTCGGCGGAGAGTCCCTGGTTCGCTGGAACGACGGTTTTCTCGCTGACACTGACACTCATTATGAGGTCGGGCGCGTCGAGCGGCCGGTTGCAGTCGATGACGAGACGCGAGATACGGGTTTCGATCAGCGTGGCATCGAGCGCCTCCGCCATGCGGCGGGCAACCGGCAGCGCGCCGGGATCCCAGGCGATGTGGCGCGACAGGTCCTCGGCGGCAAGGCCGAGCGTGCCGAATTCAGCGGGAAGGAAGTTCGAGGCGTGATCGCAAGTCAGCACAAAAGGGCTCGATCCGCCGGGGTTCGTCACCCTCACGGTATCAGACGCTGCAAGGCTGGCGGGCCGTGCTTTCTCCATAGTCTGCTGTCCCCGGGGACGCTGTATCGTATGTTACGTATTTTGTGTCATTGCGTCCCTATGGATGATTTCATACAGTTTGGGCGACTTTGTCAAATGCGATTTCGGAAAAGACCTTCGACCAGGCCGAAGCGTTTTGCAGCCAGGTAGAATCACTTGGCGTCGCAGAAATGGGACCAAGACAAACAGACGGAGCGGAATGGTTTACCATCCCGCTCCAAGGGTGGGGAAAAGATGATTTCCAGTATTGCCGAACTGATTGCCGACCGCATCGGCACGATGCCGGCCGGAGAACGGCGCGCGGCCCAGACGCTGATCGCCAGTTACCCGATGATCGGCTTGAAGACGGTTGCCGAATTCTCGGCCACGGCCGGTGTCTCTTCGCCGACGATCCTGCGTTTCGTTGCCCGGCTCGGCTTCCAGAACTATCCGGAATTCCAGTCGAGCCTGCAGGACGAACTGGCGGCGCAATTGCAGTCTCCGGCGACGAGGACGCTCAACCCGCCCTCGCCCGGCGGCGGCACGGTGTCACCAATGCTGGAAGCGACGCTCGACAATATGCGCGAGACGTTCAGGCACCTGTCCGACGGGCAGCTTGCCGACATCGCCGCCCGGCTCGTCGACCGGCGCGGCAAGACATTCCTGATCGGCGGCCGCTTCACCGATCCGCTGGCGCGCTACATGGCCGCCCACCTCGCCGTCGTTCAACCCGATGTCTTTCACCTTGCCGGCCAGGAAAGCATGTGGCGCGACAGGCTGATCGACATGGGCAAACGCGATGTGCTGGTGATCTTCGACATCAGGCGCTACCAGGACAGCCTCGCTCGCTTCGCCGAGAAGGCGCATCAGCGCGGCGTGCAGATCGTGCTGTTCACCGACCAGTGGCTGTCGCCGATCGCGCGTTTCGCCCGCCATGTCATCGCTGGACGAACGGCCGTGCCGTCGGCGTGGGATTCCTCCGCTGCCCTCTTCGTCGTTGCGGAAATGCTGATCGGCGCTGTCACCAGGGAACTGGAAGCAGAGGGCGCCAAGCGCATTCGCGAGATGGAAAGTCTGCGTTAGTGCATGTAACGACGACCCCAAAGGTTACGCATGTTTTCTCAAATGTTACATATATTTAATGTGCGCGGCCTTGGAGACTTGTCATAAAAACGCGATATCGGGGTGGCTTCTTGCCTTATAATAGCCTCGCTGCGTCTGCTTCATTTCGGGAAACCCGGTAGACGGAAGGATTGCTTTGCCAACCGGAGTGCCGATGGCCGCCTGGAAACAGATATTTTTCGCGCTTGTGGTGCTGGTGGTGGCAGCATCCGCCTGGCTGCGCTTTTATCCGGGCGCTCACGACGTGCTGGCACGCTGGGGCATTGACTGGGCTTATGCGGCAACGTCCCCGGCTGAAAGCGGCGCCGCCAACGCGAAGCAGGCAATCGGCCGCGAAGGTGGCAACCAGCGGGTGAACGTGGTGGCCCTGGCGGCCACGTCGGCCGTTATCAACGATCGCCTGCAGGCAATCGGCACCGGTCGTGCCAACGCCTCCGTGACCGTCAATCCCTACAGTTCCGGCCGCCTCGCCGAGTTGCTGGTCGAATCCGGCAGCCATGTCGACAAGGGACAGATCATCGCGACACTCGACTCCGAGACCGAAACGATCGCCCAGGACCGCGCCAAGCTCGCCTTGCAGGACGCGCAGGCCAAGCTCGACCGCGTCAAGTCATTGCGTGCTTCCAACGCCGCGACACCGGTTGCCGTGGCCGACGCCGAAGTGGTTTTGGCCGGCGCCAAGCTGGCGCTTCAGGACGCGGAACTTGCGCTGCAGCGGCGATCGATTCTGGCACCCATTGCCGGCACTGTCGGCATTCTGCCGATCTCCGCCGGCAATTACGTGACCAACCAGTCAGCGATCGCCACGCTCGACGACCGCTCCAGCATTCTGGTCGATTTCCTGGTGCCGGAGCGTTTCGCCGCCGCCGTCAAGGTCGGCGCGCAATTGACGGCGACGCCGATCGCCAATCCCAGCAATGCCTATACCGGAACGGTTTCGGCCATAGACAATCACATCGATGAGAAGAGCCGCACCCTTCTGGTCAAGGCCAAGATCGCCAATCCGGCCGATTCCCTGCGCGCCGGCATGTCGTTCGGCATCAGCATGAAATTCCCGGGACAGACCTATCCGGCCGTCAGCCCGCTGGCGATCCTGTGGGGTTCGGACGGCGCCTATGTCTGGCAGATCGAGGACGGCAAAGCCAGGCGAGTCCCCGTGCGCATCATCCAGCGCAACACCGAGACCGTGCTGATCGACGCCGAGATCGACAGCGGCGACATGGTGGTCACCGAAGGCACCCAGAGCGTCAGCGAGGGCGGCACCGTCCGCCTTGCCGGCGAAGAGCAGCGTGCCGTGGAGGCGGCCGAGGGCTCATGACCGGAACCATCAACGCAGCCAGCGATACCGGCTTCACTGCGCTGTTCATCCGCAGGCCGGTGATGGCCTTCGTTCTGAACACCCTCATTGCCGTTGCTGGCCTTGCCGCCTTCTATGGCGTCGAGATCCGTGAACTACCTGACGTCGATCGCGCGGTCGTTACTGTTTCCACCGCCTTTGAAGGGGCGGCGGCAGAAACCGTCGATCGCGAATTGACCGACACGGTCGAGGGCGCCGTCGCCCGCGTCTCCGGCGTCAAGTCGATCTCGTCTTCTTCCTCATTCGGTTCGAGCCGCGTCACCATCGAGTTCAACGACGGTGTCGATCTCGACGTTGCCGCCTCGGACGTGCGTGATGCCGTCGGCCGCGTCGCCAACCAGATGCCGGACACCGCCGACCCGCCGCGCATCGTCAAGGCCGACGCCAATTCCGAACCGGTGATGCGATTGGCGGTGACCTCGGACAACATGTCGATCCAGGACATGACGGTGGTGGTCCAGGACCAGATCGAGGACGAACTGGCCGCCGTGCCCGGCGTTGCCGATGTCCAGGTCTATGGCGACCGCGACAAGATCTTCCGCATCGACGTCAACCAGAACAAGCTGGCCAGCCTCGGCTTCACGGTTGCCGACCTCAGGACGGCGCTTGCCTCGGTCGCCTTCGATTCGCCGGCCGGTTCGATCACCACGACCAACCAGGACCTGATCGTCCGCACGACGGCCGACGTGACCACGCCGGAAGAGTTCGAAAACATCATTATCGGCGGCACGACACGCATCCGCGACGTCGCCACCGTCACGCTCGGCCCCGATGTCGGCCAAACCACGCTACGTTCGGACGGCAAGACCGGCATTGGCGTCGGCATCATCCGCCAGGCGGAATCGAACACGCTGGACATCTCGACCGGCGTCCAGGCCGCCGTCGCCAAATTGCAGCAAAACCTGCCCAAGGGCATGTCGATCAAGATCACCAGCGACGACGCGGTCTTCGTCAAGGGCGCGGTGCACGAGGTCGAGATCGCGCTTGGCCTGTCGGTGACCATTGTGCTGCTCGTCATCTATGTCTTCCTGCTCGACTGGCGCGCAACGCTGATCCCAGGGCTGTCGATGCCGGTCGCCATGATCGGCACCATCGCCGCGATTTATCTGGCCGGCTTCTCGGTCAACATCCTGACCCTGCTCGCCCTGGTGCTGGCGACCGGACTGGTCGTCGACGATGCCATCGTCGTGCTCGAAAACATCGTGCGACGGCGCAACGAAGGCATGGGGCCGCGCGCCGCCGCCGTGCTCGGCGCGCAGGAGGTGTTTTTCGCCGTCATTGCCACCACTTTGACGCTGGTCGCCGTCTTCGTGCCGATCTCGTTCCTGCCCGGCCAGACCGGCGGCCTGTTTCGCGAATTCGGCTTCGTGCTTGCCATGTCGGTGCTTCTGTCCTGCGTGGTCGCGCTGACGCTGTGCCCGATGCTCGCTTCGCGCATGCTGACCAGTGCATCCCTCCACCACGAAGGCGGTCACGGCGTCGGCGCCCGCATCGGCGGCGTGCTCAAAACTGCCTACAAGCGCAGCCTGCACGCGTGCCTCGATGCACCGTGGATCGTGCTCCTGGTCGCGGTGCTGTTTGCCGGCATCGCCTTCACGCTGTTCGGCACCATCCGCCAGGAACTGACGCCGACCGAGGACCGCGCCGCCGTGCTGCTGCGCATCAGCGCCCCGCAAGGCGTCAGCCTCGACTACACGACACAGCAGATGCAGAAGATCGAGAAACTGATCCAGCCGATGCGCGATTCCGGCGAGATCCGCAGCACTTTCGAGAATGCCGGCCAGAACGGCTCCTACAATTCCGGCTTCATGGTGATGACGCTGGCGCCGTGGAACGAGCGCAGCCGCAGCCAACAGGAGATCATGGCCGAGATCAGCCGATTGACCAAACAGGTGCCGAGCGTGCGCATCTTCCCGGTGCAGCCCAACAGCCTCGGCATCCGCGGCGCCGGCAACGGCCTGCAGTTCGCGCTGGTCGGCAACGATCGCAAGGCGCTCAGTGACGCAGCGGTGAAGATCATCGCCGAGATGCAGAAGGATCCGCGCTTCCAGACCCCGCGCCTGTCGATCGACCCGACGCAGCCGCAACTCGCCGTCGCGATCGACCGCGAGCGCGCCTCCGACCTCGGCATCGACATCACTGGGCTGGCCAACACCTTGCAGGCCATGCTCGACGGCAACGACGTCGTCGACGTCTACATCGCCGACCGCAGCTACGGTGTGAAGCTGGTCTCGACGACAAATCCGATCAACGACCCGACCGACCTGGAAAACATCTTCCTGAAAACGGCCGACGGACGCTTCGTGCCGATGTCGACAATCGCCACGCTGACCGAGCGTGCCGTGCCGCCATCGCTGTCGCGCGAACAGCAGCAGCCTTCGGTGGCAATCACATCCAACCTTGGCGGCGACTTCGCGCTCGGCGCCGCGCTGACCCGCGCCGAGGAGATCGCCACGCCGCTGTTGCCGCCTGGCAGCCGCATCCTGCCGCTGGCCGAGGCCGCGACGCTGGGCGAGACCAACAGCGCCATGGTCACCATCTTCGGCTTCGCCCTGGTGATCATCCTTTTGGTGCTGGCCGCCCAGTTCGAAAGCTTCGTCAGCGCCGTCATCATCATGGCGACGGTACCGCTCGGTCTTGCCTGCGCCATTTTCGCGCTGCTCTTCTCGGGTACCAGCCTCAACGCCTACAGCCAGATCGGCCTGGTCTTGCTGGTCGGTGTCATGGCCAAGAACGGCATCCTGATCGTCGAATTCGCCAACCAGCTGCGCGACCGCGGGCTTGGCGTGCGTGAGGCGATCGAGCAGGCCTCGATCATCCGCGTGCGGCCGGTGATGATGACGATGATCTGCACCGTGCTCGGCGGCTTGCCGCTGGTGCTGGCGAGTGGCGCAGGGGCGGAGGCGCGCGTCGCGCTCGGCTGGGTCATCGTCGGCGGACTGGGGCTTGCCACCGTCTCGACGCTGTTCCTGACGCCGGTCGCCTATCTCCTGCTTGGCCGCTTCGTCACCCCGAAGACCCATGAGGAGGCCCGGCTGAAGCGCGAGCTCGAGGAAGCCGTCTACACCAATGCGGAGCCGGCCGAGTAGAGACATTCCGGGAAAACTGAGAAGCGGCTTTCGCCGCTATTTCAGCAACCGGCCTTCGATCGACCAGCGCGCGGCGAGGAAATTAAGCACCGCGGCGATGACGACACCGGAAATCTTTGCCGGCCAAACTCCAACGGTCGTTGCGAACAGCGCGATCGAAAGGCTGGAGACGCCGAGCGAAATCAGACCCCCAAGCGAGGCGAAGCGAAGGAACGCATCATGCAGCCGGATGGCTCGATTGCGCTCGAACGACCAGAAGCCGTTCGCCGCGAACGAAAATATGACGGCGACAAACCAGGCACCGATGTTGGCGGGCAGCGGCGGCATCTGCAGCTTGAGCAGCAGGGAGAAGCTGGCAAGGTCAATCGCTGTGTTGGCGAGTCCGACAATGGCAAAGCGGACGATCTTGTTGCCGGTCGAACGCGGGGGCCGCTCGGCGTCGCTCATCCCTTGCCACCCATGATTGCGACACCGGCGCGGGCCAGGCTAGCGCCGAACGCATCCGATGCCAGGGTCGCGAATTCGACCTCGCGCACGCCTTGCATCGGGTCGCGCGCGCGCAGTGTCGCGTCGACATGGCCGGGGTGACACATGAACAGCCCATGTTCCGGCAACGCCTCGACGGCGGCCTGCAGCACCGAAGCGAATTTTTCGGGATGGCGCCAGTCATAGATGCCGGCGAGCGGCTCGAAAACAGCAAAGCCGGCGCGCCGCATCGACCGGTTGAAGCCGGAAGCGAGCGCGGCGATCGCGACGACTTTCGGCCCCGCAGTCAGGACCGGGGCGCCGCGCAGCGCCGGCTTGTCGCTCTCTTCGCCAAGACGCGCGCGCAGCCATTTGCGCACGACGGGAAGGAAATGCACATGCTGGTGCCCGTCGATGAAATCGGGGCGGCGCCCGAGTGCTTCGACGAAGCGCCTGTATTGGGCGTCGAGCTCGGCATGAACATCGCGATCATTGACGCGGCCGCGCAGGATCGGCAAGGCCAGCGCGCGGAGCGGCGGCAGCCGGCCTTCCGGTGCCAGGCTCGACCCGCCGGTGATGGCAGGCTGGTCGGTCAAGGTGAGATGCAGCCCGACCGCGACATGGCCGCAAAGTGGTTTTATGCGCGCCGCCTCCTTTGGCCATTCCGGAAAGCCGGACATACAGCTGGTGCCGGTCAGGCGGCCGCGATCGAGCAGATCGAGAATCCCATCGGAGACGCCGGGCGCCAGGCCGTAGTCGTCGGCGATCAGGCGGATGCGCCGCGTCATGTGTCGAGAGCGCCCGCCACCGGCCTGTCGGCGGAGACCTCACTGCGAACGACATCGCGCACCAGATAGACCGGCCGATCCTTGCTTTCGCTGAGCGTGACCCAGACATATTCGCCGATCAGGCCAAGCAGCGTCAGGTTGAGGCCGCCGAGCAGGACGACTGCGACCAGCAGGCTGGGATAACCCGGAACGGCAATGCCGTAGAAGATCACCTCGAAGAGCACCTTGGCCCCGTAAACCGCGCCCGCAAGTGCCGCAAGCAGCCCGCTGAGGCTGATCAGGCGCAGCGGAATGACGGAAAATGAGGTGAAGCCTTCCAGCGAGAAGGCGATCAGGTTGAGCCGGCTCCATTTCGACGTGCCGCTGGCCCGGCTCTCCGGCGAATAGGGCAACGCCTTCTGGTGAAAGCCCGCCCAGGCAAACAGGCCCTTGTTGAAGCGACGCTTGTCGCGCAGGCTGGTCAGCGCACGCGCCACGGCGCCGCGCATGACGCGGAAGTCGCCGGCATTCTCAGGAATGTCGAAACGCTGGCTGCTGTTGATCAGGCTGTAGAAAAGCCGGGCCAGCTGGCTGCGCCGCCAGCTCGCCTCGCGCCGGTCGTTTTGTGCATAGACGACATCGACATCAGGATGTTCCACCAGCTCGGCGATCAGCTTCAGGCTGATGTCCAGGGAATGCTGGAGGTCGGCGTCCATGATCAGCACCATGTCGCCGCGCGACCGATCGAGGCCGGCTAGCACCGCGACCTCCTTGCCGAAATTGCGGCTAAGGCGGACGATCTCCCACGACCCCGTCAGCGCCTGCGAAAACCGTTGGGCGCCATCGTCACGGCTGCCGTCATCGACCAGGATCTTGTGCACGGTCATGCCGAACCGCTGTGCCACGGCCGCTTCGAGTTCGCCGAGCAGGCGTGCGAAGGCCGATGCCGATTGCGCCTCGTTCAAGAACGGCGCGACGATGTCGAGTGTCGGCCGCAATTCAGTCATTTGCGATCCCTGCATTCACCACCTTTACCCGCGCCGTGGCCCAGAACCACCAGATCAGCGAACCCGCGATGAACGTAACCGCGATCGGCCGGAACCAGGGGTAGAGCAAGTCGTGCACATGGCGATCGATGCCGGTCAGTCCGGTCGCGAACAGCACCGTCGACAACACCGAGGCCAGAACGCCGCCGCGTTCTTCGCGCCACAAAAGCGCGATGGCGAGACCGGCGGGTAGCGCGATCATTGCATAGGTGTTGGGCTCGACGCGCGGGTTGAAGACGCACATGTAGAAAGTGGCCGTCAGGAAGATCGCCAGCCCCGCCGGTCCGCGTTCCAGCTTGCGGTCGAACCAGATGACCGCTGAAAGCGTAAACAGGGCCATGACGATGCGCACGATCGTGGCGCCCAATTCCGGAATGGGCAGCCCTATCCTGGTGAACGGCGCCGTAAAATCAGTCGGCACGAAATGGCTGGCGTTCTCGACGGCCATCGAGGTCAGCATCTGGGCGAAGACGCGATACTGATCGTTGAGATAGCCGGCGGGAGCGAAAGCGTAGGGCAGGGCGAGGACGAACAGTAAAGAAAGCAGCAGCACCGGTATCAACCGGAGCCGAAGGGCTCCTACCAACAACAGCATGATGATCGCGGTCGGCTTGGCGATGACGGCAAGCGAAGCCCAGAAGAACGTCTCCACCCGCCGTCCTTCCAGCGCCGACAGGGTGAGAAGCCAGCAGGCACCGGTCAAAAGGATCGTCGCCTGGCCGTTGCGGATCGCCCCCGCTGCCATCGGCAAGGCGAGGAAAAGACCGAAAGAAAGCAGCCACGTCAATTCGCCGCCGCCGAGCTTGCGCACCTGTCGCATCGCGGCATAGGTCAGCACCGCAAAGCCAAGGCTGTGCCAAACCACGCCGCCCAGCTGCGGACCGAGTTTGGCTATTGGAATATACAGCGCGGCAAAGGCTGGCGCGTAAAGATACCCCATCTCGGATTGGGTGTCGTAGAGTGGCAGACCGGCCAGAAGCGCCTCGCTGCCGTCTATATAGGCCTTCCATACCGTGCGCGTATGGGGTGACCACAGGACCAGGACAAGAACGACCAGGAACGCTCCGATCCACAGGCTGAACCCCAAACGGTCGAAGACCGGCTTGGATATCGTCATCAAATCACCCTACACCCGCCCGGATCAGGCGCTTGCCCACGTCGTCCGGAATTCGATGGCGGCGACATATCACGGACAAAGCGGCGTGGCATAGGGGGTCGCAAGATGGGAACAGAGGCCGACGATCCGGGCAGCGGCCAGATACCGGACATTCTTCCGGCTCATGTCCAAGTTTCTCGCGTCTTTCGGATTGGGCCAAGGCTGGATGAACACCTTGCCGTTGGGCCTGGCCAGTTCCGCGCCATGGCCTCGGCAAGCGGTCGCCGGAAGGTGATGCAGCGCTCAGACCTTTTCCTGCGTGTATTTCTTCAGCTCCGTCCGCGCCACCTGCCGACGATGAACGGCGTCAGGCCCGTCGGCAAGGCGCAATGTCCGCAGATGCGTCCACGACCGCGCCAGCGGCGTGTCCTGGCTGATGCCTTGGGCGCCGAACATCTGCACCGCCTCGTCGGTGACCTTGAGCGCGACGCGGGGCGCTACCACCTTGATCTGGCTGATCCAAGGGGCGGCGGCCCGCGCGTCGCCCTGATCGATCATCCATGCCGCCTTGAGGCAGAGCAGGCGGGCCATCTCGATCTCCATGCGGCATTCCGCGATGATGTCGAAATTGGCGCCGAGCTTTGCCAGGGGCTGGCCGAAGGCCTCGCGGCGCACGGAACGCTGGCACAGCATCTCCAGCGCCATCTCGGCTTGGCCGATGGCGCGCATGCAGTGATGGATGCGGCCGGGGCCGAGCCGCCCTTGCGCGATCTCGAATCCCCTGCCCTCACCCAGGATCAGGTTCGACGCCGCGATCCGCACATTGTCGAAGCGAAGGTGCATGTGACCATGCGGCGCGTCATCGTCGCCATAGACCTGCATGGCGCGGAGCTTGATGACGCCTTTGGTGTCGGCAGGCACTAGAATCATGGAATGGCGGCGGTGCTTTGGCTCGCTGCCGCCGCCGGTCCGGACCATGACGACGTAGATGGCGCAGCGCGGATCGCCGGCGCCCGATGCCCACCATTTCTCGCCGTTCAGCACATAGTCGTCGCCCTGCCGCTCGCAGCGCATTGCAATGTTGGTGGCGTCGGACGAGGCGACATCCGGCTCGGTCATCAGATAGGCCGAGCGGATCTTGCCCTCGAGCAGCGGCTCCAGCCACGCTTTCTTGTGATCGGCCGAGCCGTAGCGTTCCAGCACCTCCATATTGCCGGTGTCCGGTGCCGAGCAATTGAAGGTTTCCGCACCGAGATGCGACTTGCCCATCTCCTCGGCCAGATAGGCGTATTCGACCGTGGAAAGGCCGTAGCCGCGCTCCGAGCCGGTCAGCCAGAAATTCCACAGGCCGCGCTCTCTCGCGGTCCCTTTCAGCCCTTCGAGGATCTCGCTCTGGCGCGCCGTATAGACCCAGCGATCGCCTTCCTTGCCCCCTTCGGCGAGAAATTCCTTGTCGAGCGGCATGATCTCGTCGCGCACCATGGCAGCGACGCGCGCGTGGATCGGCTTCAGCCGCTCCGTCATGCCGAGATTCATGTCCGTCATCGGTCGCTAACCCTTCATGGATGCCAGGCATTTTGTCGGTGGCAAGGATGACTGTACTTCGGATAGCCTTGTCAACGCGAACTGTTTGCCCGCATGCCGAGCGCGGAGGACTGTGATGAGCTATCTGGACGAGTTGTTTTCGGTGGCCGGCAAGACCGCGTTGGTGACGGGTGCTGCAACCGGCATCGGCCGCATGGCGGCGACGGCGCTGGTGCAGGCCGGCGCCGGCGTGATGATCGCTTCGCGCAAGGGCGAAGACTGCATCAAGGTCGCCGCCGAACTGAATGGACTTGGCGCACCCGGCCGCGCCGAAGGGTTTGCGGGTGATGTCTCCAGCGAGGCCGGCATTGCCGCACTCGTCGCCGAGGTCAAGGCGCGGACCGATAGGCTCAACATCCTGGTCAACAATGCCGGCGTTTCCTGGGGCGCACCGCTCGAAAGCTTTCCCTATTCGGCGTGGGCGAAAGTGTTCGGCGTCAACGTCACCGCGGTTTTCCATCTGACCCGTGAATTGTTGCCGCTGCTCGATGCCGCCGCCAGCGATGCCGATCCGGCCAGGGTCATCAATCTCGGTTCGGTGATGGGCACGCAACCGCTGGCCGACGACGCCTATTCCTACACGGCTTCGAGGGCCGCGGTTCACCATCTGACACGCACCCTGGCGCTTGAGTTCGCTGCTCGCCGCATCACCGTCAACGCTTTCGCCCCTGGCCCCTTTCAGAGCCGGATGACGGCGTTTGCCACCGGCACGGAAGAACAGGCCAGACATGTCGGAAACCATGTTCCGATCGGCCGTATCGGCGCACCGGATGACATTGCCGGCGCAACGCTCTATCTGTGCAGCCGTGCAGGAAGCTACGTCACAGGCGCCGTCCTGCCGATCGACGGCGGACAGTCGGTGCAGCATGGGCTGACGCTGTTCAAGGAATAACATTTTCCGGCCACAGAAGCCGGAGGTGAACTGGAGGACATGAGCGTGGAACCGATCAGTCTCGATGTGCTTCTGGCCAATGTCGGCAAGGAGGTTGGCGTGTCGCCGTGGCGGGTGGTCACGCAACGCATGATCGACCAGTTCGCCGACGCCACCGACGACCACCAGTTCATCCACTGCGATCCGGAGCGGGCCATGCGCGAGACGCCGTTCGGCGGCACCATCGCGCACGGCTTCCTGTCGCTGTCGCTGTTGTCGGCGATGACCTTCGAGACCATGCCGCCGCTGGAAAACAGCAAGATGGGCGTGAACCACGGCTTCGATTCACTGCGCTTCCTGGCGCCGGTGAAGACCGGCGCGCGCATTCGCACCCGTTTCGTGCTGGCCGATGTCAAGGTCAGGCCGTCGGGCTGGGTGCAGACGGCGCATGACGTGACGATCGAGATCGAAGGCTCGAAGAAACCGGCGCTGACGGCACGCTGGTTGACGCTGACCTTGATCGAACGCCAGCCCGAGACGGCATGAGCGATACGAACGTCCTCGACCAGGCGGCGCTCGCGCCTTACCTCGAGGCAAACATACCGGGCTTTTCCGGGCTTGCCGCAATCGAAAAATTCAAATCCGGCCAGTCGAACCCGACCTATCTGCTGACGGCGGCAAGCGGCCGTTACGTGCTGCGTGCCAAGCCGCCGGGCAAATTGCTGAAATCGGCGCATCAGCTCGACCGCGAATTCAGGGTGATGAACGCGCTTGCCGGCACCGCCGTGCCCGTGCCGGAGATGCTGCATCTCTCGTCGGAGGACTCGCCGATCGGACGTATGTTCTACGTCATGGATTTCGTCGACGGCCGCATTTTCTGGGATCCGGCGCTGCCGGAGGCCGGCGATAACGATGAACGCGCCGCCATCTACGATGCCATGAACGACACCCTCGCCGCGCTGCATGATGTCGACGTCGGGGCCGTGGGTCTCGGCGATTTCGGCCGGACGGGCAACTACTTCGAGCGCCAGCTGGCGCGCTGGACCAGCCAGTACCGTGCCTCGGAGACCGGCACCGTGACCGATATGGACCGGCTGATTGCCTGGCTGGAAACGCACATGCCCGAAGATGACGGCAGCGTCTCGCTGGTGCATGGCGACTACCGGCTGGACAATCTGATCTTCGCTTCCGATCGGCCTCAGGTGGTGGCGGTGCTCGATTGGGAACTGTCGACATCAGGCCATCCCTTTGCCGATATCGCCTATCAGTGCATGCAATGGCGCCTGCCTCACGCCTCAGGTTTTCGCGGCCTGGGCGGTATCGATCGTGCCGCACTCGCCTTGCCTTCCGAGGAGGATTACGTCGCCAGCTACTGCCGGCGGCGCGGGCTCAGTGGTATCGGCAACTGGACGTTCTTCCTCGCCTTTTCCTTCTTCCGGCTGGCGGCAATCTGTCAGGGCGTCTTCAAACGGGCGCTGGACGGCAACGCCTCCAATCCCGAAAAGGCGAGAACCTATGGCGAGGCGGTGAAACTGCTTTCGCATCTCGCTGCCCGACTGATCGACAAGGAGGCGTGACGATGGCCGCTTCGACGCAGCAACAATGCCGGTCGCGGATGCCGCCGGCGGGCTTGGCCGGGGCGTCGCGAAAGGCTTTGCCGCTTTTGCCGCTGAAGACGCCCTACTGATGCTCTCGGATATGGACGAGCGTCGGCGCGAGCTGAGGCATGTTGCCGTTTGGGAACCTGTCACGCCCTTGTCCGTTTTCGTACAGCGTATATAATTTGGCCAGCACCAACCCGAACAAAGGACCGATCTTGCCGCCGAGTGTCCAGACACGCCGCGAGAAACAAAAGGCCGAACTGCGCTCCGAACTGGTCGAGGCCGCGCACAAGCTCGTTCAGGAGGAAGGCTATGAAGGCCTGACCATCCGCAAGCTGGCCAAGCGGGTCGGCTACGCACCGATGTCGGTCTATTCCTATTTCGCCGACAAGCAGGACATCCTGTTCGCACTCGCCGAGGATGCGTTCGAGACGCTAGCCCGCCGCATCGAGGAGCACCCATCCGACGATCCGATCGAGGCGTTGCAGGCTGTCATGACCGAATATGCCGCCTTCGGGCTCGGCAATCCCAACGAATACCGCACCGTGTTCATGACCGAGAAGACGAAGCTGCCGGAAGGCAGGAGCTACGAGGACATGGAAGAGGGCAACCCGGCGATGAAGGTGCTGATCAGCAGGGTCGAGGCCTGCGTGGCCGCCGGCAAATTGCAGGGCGACCCGCGCGCCATCGCCACCATGCTGTGGGCAGTCGGCCACGGCACGATCTCGCTGCTGATCACCTTTCCGTTCTACCCCTTCGGCGATCCGCAGGCTTTCGTGAAGCGCATGTGCGATTTCACGCTTGCCACGCTCAGCACGCAAAACGTGCCGCCGCTGACCGACACACCGGTCAACTGCTGAACGCCAGTTTCCTTTCGAATTCTTGGTTAACAAAAAGTTTAGCGTACGCGTACGGTTTTATCTTGAACTTCGCGATCGACGGACGTATGTGTACAGTGCATCGTACATGTACGACAAGAATTCACCCGTCGAAAACGGAGACAGACTATGAAAAAGACACTCTTCACCCTCGCAGCCGTGCTGGCACTTTCGGGCTCGGCCTTCGCCGCCAGCGCGCCCCACATGGTCAAGCACGCGTCCGCTACAACCTGCGTAGACACGAAGACCAACGTGAAGCTCGATTGCGCCTCGACCGGCTCGGTCGAGAAGAAGGGCGCCACGGAAAATACCGCTGAAGGCAAGGGCCCGCGGCTCGGCATCAGCATCGACCCGTGGATCGTGCCGAGCTCGTTCTAATATCCGCAGAAATCGCGTACGGCCGGCAAAAGCCGGCCAGCTTCAGGCGACCAGGATCGGCAGCTTGGCCGCTGAACTCTCGAAGGCCGCGTCTATCAGTTTCTGCATGTCCGCGGCGCGCCGGAAGGACGGATCGCCATTTCGGCCTGCATCGAGCGCGTCGGCAAAGCGCCGGGCGTTTCGCTTGACATTGGGCAGCGCCAGCGTTCGCCAGCGCTGAAGATCAACATCGCCAGCCAGGCAGGCCGACAGGTTCGACACCTTGCCATTGGTCTCGACCTTGATGGCGCCCTTGGTGCCGTGCAGGGCCAGCGACAAATCGTTGGTATGGCCAGTCATGTAGCGGCTTGCCACGATCGTGGCGAGCGCGCCGGAATCGAGACGCGCCGTCATCGCCACGCTGTCATTGGCATCCAGCACATAGTCGCCGATGCGCTCGCCCTCGGCCTTCGGAAACGTCACCAGATCGGCATGCAAGCTGACGATATCCTGGCCGGCGCCATACGTGGCGAAGTCTAGGATGTGAATGCCGACATCGCCGAGCACGCCGGTCGAACCGTGCCGGCTCGACAGGCGCCATAGCCATTTGTCCTCGACCCGCCAGTCGCCCCATGATTTGCTGATCAGCCAGCTCTGTCGGTAGCTCGCCTCGACATGACGCAGCTCGCCGATCTCGCCGGCCTGCACCATGCGCCGCGCTTCCTGGATTGCCGGTGAGTTGCGATAGGTCAGGTTGACCATGTTGACCACCCCGGCTGCCTCTGCCGCTTCGGTCATTGCCAGCGCGTCGGCGTGGTTCGGCGCCAGCGGCTTTTCGCAAAACACATGCTTTCCCTCGGCAAGCAGCGCCAGCGTCGTCGCCATGTGTGCACCATCCGGCGTCGCGTTGATGGCGGCATCGAAATGGCCCCAGGCGACCGCCGCCTCCAGGCTCTCGAAGAAATCTCCGATCTTGCTGGCAGCGGCGAACGCGGCCGCACGGCCGGGCACCTGATCGACGCAGGCGACGATGCCGCAGCCGGCAATCCCGGCGAACTCCTCGACATGATGCCCGGCGATGCCGCCCGTGCCGAGCAGAAGAATTCGATGCATCAGTTCAGGCCCCCAATCACCTCACGCCGCAATCGACTCACGCGCCGATCAGCCAAGACCCCTGTCGCCATCGGCATGCAGGCGCAGGCCTTTTTGGACGATCTTCTCCTTGGCGGCATCCGTCGGCACGTTCAGGGCATTGGTGATGCCGGACCAGGCCGGCGCCGGGTTGCGCGCCCAGTGCACCGCATTGCGCAGCACCTGCTGCACGCCCTCGTTGTGATAGATTGGATAGGTCTCGTGGCCCGGCGAGAAGTAGAAGATCCTGCCGGCGCCGCGCTGGTAGGTCAGCCCGGACCGGAACACCTCACCGCCCTCGTACCAGGAGACGAACACCGTCTCGAGCGGCTCCGGCACGGCGAAGGGCTCGCCATACATTTCGGTCTCGCCGATCTCCAGGCACTCGCCGATGCCTTGCGCGATGGGGTGGCTGCGGTTGATCGCCCAGACGCGCTCGCGCTCGCCCGCCTCGCGCCATTTCAGCGAACAGGGCGTGCCCATCAGCCGCTTGAAAATCTTCGAGTAATGCCCGGAATGGAGCACGATCAGCCCCATGCCTTCCCACACCTTTTTCTGCACCCGCTCGACGATCTCGTCCTTGACCTCGCCATGCGCCGCATGGCCCCACCACAGCAGCACGTCGGCGGCCGCCAGGCGCTTTTCGCTCAAGCCATGTTCGGGTTCCTGCAAGGTGGCGGTGGTCGCCTCGATGCCCTTGTCCTGGTTGAGCGCCGCGGCAATGGTGCCATGCATGCCCAAGGGGTAGAGGTCGCGCACGGCGGCATTGGTCTGCTCGTGGACGTTCTCGCCCCAGACGATCGCTTTTGTCGGCATTTTTATCTCCCAAAGCGCTTCAAGTAGCATGTCCAATGGGATTGAGAAGGTCCGATGCCGCCTGGCCCGATGGAAAACTACGCCTTGCGCTTCTTGCGCCCGGGCACGGTCTTGGCCTGGCCCGGCTTCGCCGGAGCGCCCGAGATGGACGATCCAGTGATCGACACCGGATCGCTGGCCGGGAACGTGTCTTCGAGGCCTTCCTCGAGTTCCTCTTCGGCGCTCGGCGCTTCGTGCCGCACCTGTTCGAGCGAACGGACGGCCGACGTCTTTTTGACCGGCGACTTGGGCGCGGAATTCGACGGCATCGGCATTCTCCCTCGGCGTGAGGATGCAGAACGAGCCTGCCCTGCAAACGTTCCGGGTTCAGACCGCTGCGTCGCGCGATCCCTCGGACAAAAAAGTAAAGACATAGTCCGAGAAGGAACGCCAGCATTCAACCCTGAAGGCGTCCGGCGCCGTGCGCAACAGCACGATCTCGGTCTTGCCGAGGATGGTTCGCGACGCCGCTCCAACCGGGAAGCCATCGGGCGACAGGTCCTGCGGGCAACCCGCATTGATCGTCGCTGCTGCCCCGGTGCCCGTCACGGCGATAGCGATGTTGCGATGCGAGATGCCGACCGCCGAGTGCAAGGCGGAAACCCCAGCACAATCGGCCAGCGGATCCTTGCCCGCCTCATCGATGACCAGCCATTCGTCGGGGCCGAGCCACAAGGCGGTTCGCCCGCCCTTCGAAGCGGACGTCTTCGGCTTTTTCGGCAAGGTCACGCCGAGCGCCTTGGAAAGCGCTGCAAGCGAGGCCTCCGGTGCGCGCAATGAAATGCGCTCGGCCGGCGGCAGCACCTCGACCTTGACGCCGGTACCGGTCGTGCTGCGTCCGGCCAGCGCCGGACGGCGTTCTACCGAAGGCGATGTCACCGGTGCCGTCTTTCTTGCAGCAGCCTTAGCCATTGAGGCGCCCTCCCGTCTCGTCGAAGAACACCATGCTGGCAACCTCCACTTCGATCGCGCCGTTCGGCATCGGCACAAAGAGCGTGTCGCCCATGCGGTCGCGTCCGCCAGCGACCAGCGCCAGCGCGATCGAGCGGCCGCAATTTTCCGACCAATAGCTCGAGGTGACATGGCCGATCATCTTCATCGGGATCGCCTGCCGGGGATCCTCGACGATCTGCGCGCCCTCTTCCAGCACCACTTTCGGGTCTTTCGTTTTCAGGCCGACCAACTGCTTGCGGCCCTTGGCGACAAGGTCAGGTCGCGTCAAGCCGCGGATGCCGACGAAGTCCGTCTTTTTCTTGCCGACCGCCCAGTCGAGACCGGCATCGTTCGGCGTCACCGTGCCGTCGGTATCCTGGCCGACGATGATGTAGCCCTTTTCGGCGCGCAGCACGTGCATGGCCTCGGTGCCGTAGGCGGCAGCGCCGTGCTTCTGGCCCTCGGCCCACAGTGCTTCCCAGACAGCCTGCCCGTAATCGGCAGGCACGTTGACCTCGAAGCCGCGCTCGCCGGTGAACGACATGCGAAACAGCCTGGTCGGCACGCCGCAGATCTTGCCTTCGCGCACCGACATATGCGGCAGCGCCTCGTCCGACATGTCGATGCCTTCGACCAGCGGAGCGATGATGTCGCGGGATTTCGGTCCCTGCACCGCGATGACGGCCCATTGCTCGGTGATCGAGGTCAGCCAGACGTTGAGATGCGGGAACTCTGTCTGGAGATAATCCTCCATGTGGTTCATGACGCGCGGCGCGCCGCCGGTCGTCGTCGTCACATGGAAACGGTCTGGCGCCAGCCTGCCGACTACACCGTCATCATAGATGAAGCCATCCTCGCGCAGCATGATGCCGTAGCGGCAGCGGCCGGGCTCCAACTTCTCCCATGGGTTGGTGTAGAGCAGCTCCATGAATTTCGCTGCGTCCGGACCGACCACTTCGATCTTGCCCAGCGTCGAGGCATCGAACAGGCCGGCCGTCTTGCGCACCGCGACGCATTCGCGGTCGACCGCGGCGTGCATGTCCTCGCCAGCCTTGGGGAAATACCAGGCGCGTTTCCACTGGCCGACATCCTCGAACACGGCACCTTGCGCCTCGGCCCAGGGATGGATCGCGGTCTTGCGCGTCGGGTCGAACAGCGGACCGCGCGCATGGCTGACGATCGCGCCGAAGGTCACCGGCGTATAGGGCGCCCGGAACGTGGTCAGGCCGACTTCCGGGATCGGCTTGCCCAGCGTTTCGGCGGCAATCGCCAGGCCGTGCATGTTGGAGGTCTTGCCCTGGTCGGTCGCCATGCCGTTGGTGGTGAAGCGCTTGACGTGCTCGATCGAGCGCATGCCTTCATGCACCGCCTGGCGGATGTCCTTGGCGGTGACGTCGTTCTGGAAGTCGACGAACGCCTTCACCGTCGTGTCGGGGCCAGCGCCAGGCGCTGCACCCAGCATGCCGCGCGACCAGCTTTCCGAGGCGTCGACCTTCGGCTTCGTACCCTTCGCGGTTTTCGCGCCCGCATCCTTGGCCGCCTTGGCGCCCGCCGCATAGGCTTCGTCGACCGCCGCGGATAGCCCGTCGGTGCCGTTGCAGGCGCCGACAGAGACGCAGTCCTGCGCATAGGTGCCCGGCACGAAGCGCTTGGTCTCGTCGTTGAAGGCGACCTTGCCGCGCGACTGCGAGAACAGATGCACCGAAGGCGTCCAGCCGGCCGACATCAGGATCGCATCGACCGGGATGGTGCGTTCGCCGCCGCCATTCTTCGGCTGCACGGTCATCGACGACACCCGCAACTTGCCGCCTGCGCGGATAACGGCACGGCCGAAATTCACCTCGATGCCGAGCGCCCTCGCCTCGTCGATCAGCGGACCGGTCGGGTTGTCGCGCAAATCGATGATCGCCGCCACGTTGACGCCGGCCTTCTTGAGGTCGATTGCCGCGGCATAGGCGGAATCATTAGCGGTGTAGACGCCGACATTCTTGCCGACCGCAACGCCATAGTGGTTGAGATAGGTGCGCGCCGCACCTGCCAGCATGACGCCCGGCCGGTCATTGTCGGCGAACACCATGTGACGCTCGATGGCGCCGGAGGCCAGCACCACGCGCTTGGCCCTCACCTGCCACAGCCGCTCGCGCGCCAGATCGTGGCCGGGAGCCTTCAAATGATCGCTGACACGCTCGACCAGCCCGACGAAATTCTGCGCATAATAACCGAACGCCGTCGTGCGCGAGAGCACGCGGACATTGTCCATGGCGGCGAGCTTCGCCACCGCACCTTGAGCCCAGGCAAAGCCATCCTGGCCGTCGATTTTCGCACCGCTCTCGAACCGTAGGCTGCCGCCGAACTCGGCCTGTTCGTCGGCAAGGATGACGCGCACGCCGGTCTCGGCTGCGGCAAGCGCCGCCGCGACACCGGCGGCGCCGCCGCCCAGCACCAGCACCTCGCAATGCGCATAGCGCGACGAATAATGGTCCGGATCCGGCTGGTCCGGGGAAACGCCAAGTCCGGCCGCGGCGCGGATCTTGGGTTCGTACAGGCTCTTCCATGCAGCCTTCGGCCACATGAAGGTCTTGTAGTAGAAGCCGGCCGAAAACAGCGGCGAAGCAAAGTCGTTGACCGCGCTGACGTCGAAGGACAGTGACGGCCAGCGGTTCTGCGACTGCGCGTCCAGCCCGTCATAGAGTTCCTGCACGGTGGCCCGCACGTTCGGCGTCTTGCGTGCCGCGTCGCGCTTGATCTCGACCAGCGCGTTCGGTTCCTCGGCGCCCGCCGACAGGATGCCGCGCGGACGATGGTACTTGAACGAGCGGCCGACAAGATGGACGCCATTGGCGAGCAGCGCCGAAGCCAGCGTGTCGCCCTCGATGCCGGTATAGGACTGGCCATCGAAGCTGAACCGCGCGGTCTTCGCCTGCTTGAAGCGACCGGCGCCAGGAATGCGGAACGCGCCGATCATTTGGCTACCACTTCGTTGGAGTTTTTGGGCAGCTTGGAGGGTTTCGGCTCGCCGGCCTTGTAGGTCATGACGAACTTGTCAGTGACGGTGTCGCGCACGGCGTTGAAGAAACGCGCGCAGCCATGCATGTGCCGCCAGCGCTCATAAATGATACCCTTGGGGTTCGAGCGGATGAAGAAGAACTTCTCGAAATCGTCGTCGCTCTCGCCGGCCATGTTGGCCGAGCGCGCGATGTGCGCCTCGCCGGCGTTGCGGAACTCGAGCTCCGGGCGCTCTTCCTCGCAATAGGGGCAGCGGATCAACAGCATGGGTCAGCTTTTCTCGTCAGGTTCGATATAGAGCCCAAATGCCTTCGTATTGCGAAGACCGACACGTTCCATCCGTCGTCGCCAACCTTGTGATGCATATGGACCAACTTCCTTCTCAGGCTCCGCCGCGTAGTCGGCGCGAAATCCTTTGGTGTTTTGGACGGGATATTTCAGGCCGAACGTTCCCGCCCACGGTGCGATTCCAAGGACGACCACGAAGATAAAAGCGGCGAACATGAAGCCCCCCACCAGATAGTAGGCAACTTCAGAGCCCGTCTGCTGATGCACTTGCGCAGCCAATAATGTGAGAAGCACTGCGCCGGCGCCCATCATGAGAAATCGTCTGTTCGTTTTCTTCGTCAACACACGCCCCTTAGTGCGCCACCGCCGCCGCCGCCGCCTCGTCGATGAGCCGGCCGGTGCGGAAGCGTTCGATGGTGAAGGGCGCGTTGATCGGGTGCGGATCGTCCTTGGCGATCGTGTGGGCAAAGACATGGCCCGAACCGGGTGTCGCCTTGAAGCCACCCGTGCCCCAGCCGCAATTGACGTAGAGGCCGGGCACTGGCGTCTTGGCCAGGATCGGCGAGCGGTCCGGCGTCACATCGACGATGCCGCCCCAGGAGCGCAGCATCTTCATGCGCGTGAAGATCGGGAACATCTCGCAGATGGCGTCGAGCGTGTGCTGCAGGATGTGCAGGCCGCCGGTCTGCGAATAGGACACATACTGGTCGGTGCCGGCGCCGATCACCAGTTCGCCCTTGTCGGACTGCGAGATATAGGCGTGCACTGTGTTCGACATGACAACGCAAGGCACCACCGGCTTGACCGGCTCCGACACCAGCGCTTGCAACGGATAGCTCTCCAGCGGCATGCGCACGCCGGCCATGTTCATGATCACCGAGGAATGGCCGGCCGCAACGACGCCGACCTTCTTGGCGCCGATGAAGCCGCGCGTCGTGTCGACGCCCATGACGGCGCCATTGGCGGCCCGCTTGACCCCGGTGACTTCGCAGTTCTGGATGATGTGCACGCCGCGCGCCGAAGCGCCGCGCGCATAGCCCCAGGCAACCGCATCGTGCCGCGCCGTGCCGCCGCGCCGCTGCAAGGCCGCACCGACGACCGGATAGCGCGCATCCTTGGAGGTGTTGAGCGGCGGGCAGAATTCCTTCGCCTGCTCCGGCGTCAGCCATTCATTGTCGATGCCGTTCAGCCGGTTGGCGTGGACGTGGCGCTTCAGCACCTGGACGTCGTGCACGTTGTGGGCGAGCATCATGACGCCGCGCGCCGAATACATGACGTTGTAGTTGAGCTCCTGGCTCAGCCCATCCCACAGCTTCAGCGCGTGGTCGTAAATGCCGGCGCTCTCGTCATAGAGATAGTTGGAGCGGATGATGGTGGTGTTGCGGCCGGTGTTGCCGCCGCCGAGCCAGCCCTTTTCCAGCACCGCGACATTGGTGATGCCGTGCACCGTGGCGAGATAGTAGGCGGTGGCAAGGCCATGGCCGCCGGCGCCGACGATGATGACGTCGTATTCCTTCTTGGGCTCAGGCGAGGACCACTGCTCCTCCCAGCCCTTGTGGCCGCGCATGGCCTCGCGGGCGATGGCGAATACCGAATATTTCTTCAACGTCCCAACCTCGCCCCAGAAAAGGCCTCGCGAATAACGGCCGGGCGTTCATTCGATCCCGGCGCGCGAGGTGTATCACTAGCGAAACAGCGCTTCCACCCTTGCGCTGTTTGCGACGGCGCTTGCCGTTTTGCGCCACGGCGAAAAAGCCGCATGCGATCTGGCAGCTAAGGCACCGTTCGGTCACACTGTCTGTCGCGAGACTCTGGAGGATTATTTATGGGCAATGCCTGGTGGAATCTGACGTTGCGCTTCCTGCTGGAGCTTGCCGCCTTGCTCGGGCTCGGCATCGCCAGCTGGAGCCTCTCACACGATTGGTGGCGCTGGGTCGCTGCGTTGGCCACACCGCTCGTTGCTGCTGCGCTGTGGGGAACCTTCGCCGTGCTCAATGATCCGAGTCGGTCGGGCCGCGCCCCTGTGCGGGTTCCGGGCGCGGTGCGGCTGGTGCTGGAACTCGTCATCCTGTTCGGCGGCGCGGTCGGGTTCTATCTGGCCGGCCAAACGACCACGGGCATCGCCATGGCCCTGCTGATCGTCATCAGCTACGCATTCTCGCTCGATCGCCTGGCGTGGTTGTTGCGGCAATAATTCGCCCCACTGGCCTCCCTGTTTGGCGAGCGACGAGGAAGGCGCGGCGTGTCGATCAACCGGACGTGGAGTTTTTTTGCGGCCAGGACGAATGTTCGTAGTCACAACGCAGACCGCCGGTCTTGCTTTTTCCACGCGATTTGGCGATGCCATTTCGAAACGGGTCTTCTTGCCAAAACGGGTCCTGCCAACATGATGCTGATCAGAACCTACGTGGCTGCGAGCGCGATCGAGGGCGTCGGCATGTTCGCCGCCGAGCCGATCAGGAAAGGCGCTTCGATCTGGCGGCTCGATCCGGATTTCGACCGGTTGATCCCGATGGACAAATACGAGGCGGCACCGCCACCTCTGAGGGAATTGCTCGAGCGCTATGCCTATCCGAGCCCGGACCGGCCTGGCTTCATGGTCTATGAGGTCGACAATGGGCGCTTCATGAACCATTCGGCCAACCCGAACACGGATTTTTCGCAGTATGGCGGGGCCACCGCGACCCGCGACATCGCCGAGGGCGAGGAGATCACCTGCGACTACGGCGAGTTTTTCGAGGATTTTGAGCGGCTGCATTTGGCAACGGCATAGAGATCTGCTGGGGAGTGGGAGGCAAGCTGGCCTCGGCTTGGCCGCCATCATTCGTCTGAAGCGACTGCCTTGCCGACTTGGCCAAAGCTTGCCCGGTGACGGCAACTATGCTAGTGTTTTGAGTATGGTGCTGATTTGCGCCGGGACCCCGCCTATGAGGCGGGTTTTTTGTTTCGGCTTCGGCGCCATTCTTCCATTTCGACTGTGGACAGCGCGGCCTGATTCTGCTATCAGCCGCCCCAATTCGTGGTGTAAACCGCCGCGGAGGCTGGTGGCTATGGCCGCTTGCCTGTTGACATCAAACCCGAAAGACAGGATTGCCCGTGCAGGTACTCGTCCGCGACAATAACGTTGATCAGGCGCTTCGCGCTCTCAAGAAGAAGATGCAGCGCGAAGGCATTTTCCGCGAAATGAAGATGCGCGGTCACTACGAGAAGCCGTCCGAAAAGCGCGCCCGTGAAAAGGCTGAAGCTGTCCGCCGCGCCCGCAAGCTGGCCCGCAAGCGCGCCCAGCGCGAAGGCCTGCTGCCGATGACGCCGCGCCCCGTTGCTGCTGGCGCCGCCGGCGGTGCAGGTGGTGCTCCGCGTCCGCCGCGGTTCTAACGCCAATTTTTCGTCCTTTTCGAAGGATATCAGAGGTGGCGCGATGCGGAATCGCCGCCACCTTTTTGTTTTGGTTGTGACCCGGCCCGGAGGGGGAACCGGACCAGAGCGACGCGGCTTGAAGTGAGGACAGGGCAGACATGAACGCAACAAGCGTGGAGCGCGGGACCGCATTGCGTGGTTTCGCCCTGACAGTGGCTCTGCTCTCCGGACTGGCGCTTGCCGGCTGCCAGACGTCAGGCCCGACCGGCGAATTCAACAACATCGACAAGGCGCAGGGGTCGAGCGAGAACATCTCGTCGCTGTCGGCGGTCATCCAGCGCAGTCCCCAGGATCCCGAAGCCTACAACGTGCGTGGCTCGGCCTATGGCCGCGGCGGCCAGTACCAGGCGGCGCTCAAGGATTTCAACCAGGCCATCCAACTCAACCCGAATTTCTTCCAGGCCTATTCGAACCGCGCGCTCATCCAGCGCTTCCTCGGCAATCAGACGGCCGCGCTCGAGGACTACAACCGTTCGATCCAGATCAATTCAAACTATGACGCCGCCTACATTGGGCGCGGCAACCTTTATCGCAAGGCGGGCCGCACCCAGGACGCTTTCAACGACTTCCAAAAGGCGATCCAGCTCGACACGACCGACGCGCGCGCCTACCACAATCGTGGCCTGATCTATCAGAGCCAGGGTCAGCACAAATTCGCTATCGAGGACTTCTCGACGGCGATCTCGCTGGCGCCGGACGCTGCCGAACCCTACAATGGCCGCGGCCTTTCCTATCTGGCAACCAACGACGAAGACAACGCTTTCTCCGACTTCAACATGGCGATCAAGCTCGACGGCAACAATGCCGAAGCCTGGGCCAATCAGGCGTTGATCTACGAGCGGCGCGGCGACAAGGCCAAGGCGGCGAAATCCTATCGCGAAGCCGTTCGCCTGAACCCGGCTTACCAGCCGGCCAAGGACGGCCTCGCCCGCGTCAGCTGATCGATTTCGGCAGCATTCCGACACAATCTGCGTGGCATCCAAGTGCCGCGGCGTCCTTTGCGTGTCAGGAAAGACGCACCTCGGCAACTGTGCGTTAACCCCGGCAGCAAGGGGTTGACCCGTGCCTTGTTCGCGCCAAGTTTTCAGCGGAACGGTCTGCCCACCCAATCCGTTGTCAAAAAGCTATTTGCGAAAGGACCTCCCATGATCAAGAAACTCGCCTGCGCCGCTGTCCTCGCCATGACGGCATTTGCCGTCGCCCCGGCCAGCGCCGGCAAGCTGCAACTCGGCACGCTCGACTGCACAATCGATGGCGGCACCGCTTATATCGTCGCGTCCAACAAGGGTGTGTCCTGCGTCTTCCGCCCCCATCATCACGGACCGTCCGAGGTTTACACCGGCGTGATCTCCAAGGTCGGCCTGGATGTCGGCAAGACGCATCAGGGCCAGCTCGTCTGGGCCGTGCTGGCGGCAACGCGCGACCGCGACGGAGGCGATCTGGCCGGCAGCTACTACGGCGTCAACGCCGAGGCGAGCGTCGTGACCGGCGGCGGCGCCAACCTGCTGGTTGGCGGCCTGGACAGCGCCTTCATGCTGGAGCCGCTCAGCGTCCAGGCGCAGACCGGCGTCAACCTTGCTGTGGCCGTGACCTCGCTCCAGCTCATCCATTCGTTCAAGTGAATGCAGTGGAGCCATGCGCTCCACGACCCCTCACACTGCGGCGCGGAACCGGATAGGATGGTTCCGCGTCGTTTGTTTTTGAGGGGGACCGCCATGCCCAAAGCAACCATACCGCAGGCAGCCATTGCCGCTGCGAGGATCGCAACTTTGCTCGCCGGGACGGCGCGGGCGCGGGACCAAGGGATAGAACTCGGCACGCTTGATTGCGCCATCGGCGGCGGCACCGGTTTCATTTTCGGCTCGAGCAAGGATTTGAGCTGCACGTTCAACCCCGCCGACAAGAGCTTCGCTCCGGAAGCCTATTTCGGCGCGGTCAACAAATACGGCCTCGACATCGGCACGACGAAGCAGACGTTCATGCAGTGGATCGTGCTGACGCCGCTGAAGAACATCTATGCCCCGGGTGCGCTGGCCGGCGACTATATCGGCGCCAGCGCCGAAGTGACGGCTGCCGTCGGAGCCGGCGCCAATCTGCTGGTCGGAGGATCCTCGCAGGCCTTCACCTTGCAGCCGCTCAGCCTGCAGACGCAGACCGGCATGAACCTCGCGATCGGCGTCAGCCAGTTCCAGTTGCGCAGCACCGAGAATTGACCGCGCCACCCGACCGCAATCCTATCTCTAAAAATTCGCTTGAGCTCAACCCCGGTTGAGGTTTTACAAGCCTGCCCCGACCGGAGCAGCGCGCTCGATGCGGCGCGCGATATACGCTCCTGCCTGCGCATGGTCCTGCCGGAAACCGGTACTGGCTTCTGGCGTCCTGCTCTGGCGTCAGGATATGGAAAGCAGGGGTGGACATGACCGAAATCAGCACAAACAGGGTCGACTGGCGCGCTTTGTGGGCAAGCGGCGACCTGGCGCGCTTCTGCTTCATCAGCCTCGGCATCCTGCTGCACGCCACCAACGAAACCATGGTGGCCACGGTGATGCCGGCCATGGTCGGCGAACTGGCCGGCGTGCAACTCGTCGGCTGGTCGCTGGCTATCTACGAACTCGGCGCCATCGTCGCCGGTGCGGCCGCTGGACGTCTGGTGAGCTATGTCCCGCTGCGCACCAACATGGTGGTCGCCGCGCTCCTTTACGCAGCCGGAGCGCTGATCTGCTCCACCTCGCCTTCCATGCAACTGTTCCTTGCCGGCCGCCTGATCGAGGGGCTTGGCGGCGGTGCGCTGGTGTCGCTGGCCTTCGTCTCGGTCGAGCGGCTGTTCTCGCGCGCCATCTGGCCACAGCTTTTCGGCATCATGTCGGCGATCTGGGGCGTCGCCGCCTTCAGCGGACCATTGCTCGGCGCGATCATGACCGAGCTGTTGTCATGGCGCTGGGCCTTCGGCGTCTTCACCCTCGGCGGCACCGCCATGGCGCTGGCAAGCTTCATCGTGCTCGACACGCCGGAGGCGACGAAACCCAGGACGAGCATAGGCAAGGCGCCGCCCTTCCCGTTCGCAGCCCTTGGCTGCCTTGCCGTCGCCGTGGTGCTGATCGCCTCGGCCGGCGTGGACATCGCCTTGCTGCGCTCCTCGCTGCTGATGGTCCTTGGCCTGGCTGGCCTGGTGCTGTTCTTCTCCATCGACGCGTTGAAGCCGCGCTCGCGGCTGTTTCCGGCGCAGCTGTTTTCGTGGCGCACGCCGGTCGGCGCCGGCATGACCATGGTTGCCGCCTTTTCGGTGGCGACCTGTTCCTTCGGCGTCTACGGCCCGCTGCTGCTCACCAGCCTGCACGACATTCCGCTGCTGACCACCGGCTACATCATCGCCGCCGAATCGATCGCCTGGTCGATCCTGTCGATCCTGGTCGCCAACGCACCACCGCAACGCGAGCGACTGATCATCGTCGGCGGCGCGGCGATGATCGCGGCCGGTATTGCCGGCTTTGCCTATACGATACCCCTAGGCTCCATCCCGCTGATCCTGATCTGCGCGCTGCTGCAGGGCGGTGGCTTCGGCGTCTCATGGCCCTTCCTGACGCGCGTCATCGTCGCCTCAGCGCCTGAAAGCGAGCAGACCATCGCCTCGGCGGCGGTGCCGACCATGCAGCGGATCGGCTATGCCGTGGGTGCCGCACTCGCCGGCATCGTCGCCAACGCCAGCGGCTTTTCGCAAGGTTTGAACCATGACGCGGCGGCGAATGTCGCGTCCTGGTTATTTCTCGCCTTCGTGCCGCTCGGCATTGTCGGCTGCCTGGCGGCCTTCCGGGCATCCACGCCCTTCGGTCAGCCGCGGGAAGCGATCGGCTAGATCTTGGCCGCTCACTCGACCTCGCGCAGGCGGTAACCAACGCCGGTCTCGGTGGTGATGTAGCGCGGCTGGTCAGGGGTCTTTTCGATCTTCTGCCTGAGCTGCCGGACATAGACCCTGAGATACTGCACGTCGGTCGAATCGCCCCAGACCTGCTTCAACAGGAAATGATGGGTCAGCACCCTGCCGGCGTGCTGCACGAGAATGCGCAGGATGTCGTATTCCTTCGGCGAGAGCTTTACGTCCTTGCCCTCGACCTTGACGATGCGCTTGACCAGATCGACGGACAGGTCGCCGGTCTGGAAAACGGGCTTCTCGCCCTGTTGCTGGAATTTGTGCCGCAGCGCCACACGGATGCGCGCGACCAGTTCGTTCATGCCGAACGGTTTGGTGACATAGTCATCGGCGCCGAGTTCGAGAGCCTGGACGATGCCGGCCTCGTCGGTGCGGCTGGACAGGATGACCACCGGAATGTCGACGCCGTCGCCACGCCATTTGCGCAACAGCTCATGGCCGCTCATGCCGGGCAGGCCTAGGTCGAGCAGGACAAGGTCCGGCCTCTCAGTCTCCATCAGCTCGATCGCTGCTTTGGCGTTCGGCGCCTCGCTGATCGCGTAGCCCTGGCTGCCGAGCCCGACACGCAGCAGCTTTCGGATCGGCGGCTCGTCATCGACGACCAGTATCCTGACGTTCGAGTTTGTCATGCCAAGTCGCCCCCATCATCCGTGGCAGAGGCGTCGAGATCGGGCGTGTTGGCCGGCTTCGGCATCTTGATGGTGAAGACCGCGCCCGAGCGATCGGTCCGGTTTGCCGCCGTGATCGTCCCGCCCATCGCCTCGATGAAACCACGACAAATCGACAGCCCGAGCCCGGTGCCGGCGCGAACCTGGTCGCCCTTGCGCACCCGGTAGAAGGTGTCGAAGATCCGTTCCAGATCGCCGGTGGGAATGCCCGGACCTTCATCCATGACCTGCAGGAGGACCGAGCCGTTGTCGGTCCAGCCCTGAACGCGGATCGTCGAGCCGGATGGCGCGTATTTCGCTGCATTGTCGAGAAGATTGAACAGCGCCTGCTCGAACAGGACGGGATCGACCTTCAACATCGGCAAATCCGAGGTGATGTCCATCTCGATCTTGTGCTCGGCGATGATCTTCCTGGCACGCTGCAGGGCGGAGCCGACGATGTCGCCGACATAGTGGAAGGCGTAGTTCGGCTCCATCGCGCCGGACTCGATCTTGGTCATGTCGAGCAGATTGGCGATGAAGCGGTTCAGCCGCTCGGATTCGTCGAGCACGGTCGACAAAAGCTCTGCCCGATCCTGTTCGGGAAGTGCCGGGGCGAATTCCCGCAGCGTGCCGGCCGCGCCCATGATGGCTGCGAGCGGCGTCTTCAGATCATGGGAGATGGAGGTGAGAAGGGCCGAGCGCAGCCTGTCCGCCTCGGCGGCAAGCTTGGCGCGGTCGACGTCGGCGACCAGCTGGATGCGCTCGATGGCGACCGCCGCCTGATCGGCCAGTGCGTCGAGCAGGCGCCGTTGTTCGGGCGTCAGCAGCGGCCCCTGTTTGTCATTGTCGAGGCCGACGACTCCGAGTGCCGTGCGCCCCGTGCGCAACGGAAGATAAAGCCGCTTGGCGCCGGGAAGCGTGTCGGCGCCACGTCCGGCGGCCCGATTATGCTCCCAGGCCCAGCGGGCGGCGGCGATGTCGGCTTCGGCCAGCGTGTCGTCTGGCGGATAGCCGGCCTTGACGGTGATCGTTCCGTCCTCCGGCAAGAGCAGCACCACCCGTAGCTTCAGCATCGAGGCGATCTGGAAAGCGGTGGCCCAGAGTACATCGTCGAGGGTGCCGGCACCGGCAAGCTTCTTCGAAAAGAGGTAGATATCCTCCGTGGCCCGCGCCCGTGAGCGGGCGGCGACCGCCTGGCGCTGCACGCGCGCCGTCAGATTGCTGGCGATAACGGCGACAACCAGGAAGACGCCGAGCGCGACAATGCTTTCCGGATCCCGGATGGTCAGCGTGTAGCGCGGTTCCAGGAAGAAATAGTTGAAGGCAAGGGCGCTGACGAAACAGGCATATAGAGCCGGCCATAGGCCACCGGTCACCGCCGATGCCAGCACCGCGATGAGAAAGATGATCGCCAGATTGCGGACGTCGAGAAACTGGTCGAGAACGACGGCGAAGGCGAGCGAGCCCATGAGATAGGCCGTGGCCTTGAGATAGGGCCAGATCTCGAACTGCCGCTGCTCGTCCGCCGCCCTGACGCTTCTCGACGCCGCCTCGGTGCCGCGTTCGTTTCCCGAAATGACATGGACGCTGATGTCGCCGGCATTGCGGATGAGATCATAGGTGAGCGAGCCTTCGATCAATTCCCGCCAGCGCGACCGGGTCGGCCTGCCCACCACTATATGGGTGAAGTTGTTCGCCGTCGCGTAACGCACGATGTCCTGCGCCACATTCTGACCCGGTATGGTCGTCACCTCGGCGCCAAGCTGCTGGGCGAGGCGCAGGTTGTTTGCGAGCCGGTCCTTGTCCTCCTCGGGCATACTGGCCAAGCGCGGGCTATCGACATGCAGCGCCGTCCAGGGGGCACGCAGCCGGTCGGCCAGCCTGCGCGCATAGCGGACGCGGGCCGCTCCTCCCCGACGCGCGTCGAGGCAGACGAGAACCCTTTCCCCGGCTGCCCATGGTCCGGGAATGGCATGCGCCTGCATATGGATCAGCAACTGGTCGTCGACGCGCTGCGCGGTGCGGCGCAGCGCCAACTCCCTGAGCGCCGTCAGATTGCCTGATGAGAAATAGTTCTCGATCGCGCGCCGGGCGGTGTTGGGGAAGTAGACCTTGCCTTCCTCGAGCCGTTTGATCAGGTCGTCAGGGGTAAGATCGATGATCTCGACATCGTCGGCCTGGTCGATGATGGAATCGGGAACCGTTTCGCGCACCCTGACCTTGGTGATCTGGGCGACGACGTCGTTCAGGCTTTCGACATGCTGGATGTTGAGCGTCGTGTAGACGTCGATGCCGTGCGTCAGGATTTCCTGAACGTCGAGATAGCGCTTGGGGTGGCGACTGCCGGGCGCGTTGGTGTGGGCGAGTTCGTCGACGAGAACCAGCGCCGGGCGCCGGGCAAGGATGGCGTCGATATCCATCTCGTCGAGGATGCGCCCCTTGTAGTCGACCTTGCGGCGCGGAATGACCTCATAGCCCTCGACCAGGGCCAGCGTTTCCTTGCGGCCATGCGTCTCGACGATGCCGATGATCACGTCCACGCCGTCGGCCACCCTGGCGCGGCCAGACATCAGCATTTCGTAGGTCTTGCCGACGCCCGGTGCCGCGCCGAGGAATATCCGCAGACGGCCGCGCCCTTCCCGCTCGGCATGATCGAGCAGTGCGTCGGGAGAAGGTCTGGTGTCGTTGCTTCTGTCGTCCGGCATCATTATCGATCATGGATGGAGCCGGGGATACTGTCGATCCCCGGCCCGAGCCATTCACTCTTTCGCTGCGTCCAGTGCAAGATTGAGACCCAGCACATTGACCACCGGTTCGCCCATGAAGCCGAGCTCCCTGCCCTCGACACGGGCGTCGACCAGCGCCTTGATCCTGGCCTCGTCGATCCCCCTGGCCTTGGCCACCCTTGCGACCTGGAAGTACGCGGCTTCCGGGCTGATGTCAGGATCGAGGCCGCTGCCTGAGGTGGTTACAAGGTCGATCGGCACTGGCTGGCTCGGATTCTGCTCCTTCAGCTTTTCAGCATCGCCCTTGATGCGGTCGATCAGCTTGGGATTGGTCGGACCTAAATTGCTGCCGCCCGAGGCAGCGGCATTGTAGCCGTCGCCGGCTGCCGAGGGGCGGCCGTGGAAATACCGGTCGCTGGCAAAGCCCTGGCCGATCAGTTCGGAGCCGATGACTTTGCCGTCCTTCTCGATCAGGCTGCCATTGGCCTGGCGGGGGAACAGTACCTGGGCGATGCCGGTCATGCCCAAGGGATAGATCAGGCCGGTTAGCACCGTGAAAAAGACGATCATGATAATCGCGGGTCTTATCTGGGTAAGCATGGGGATATTCCTTAAGCGAGGCCAAGCGCGATGACGATCATGTCGATCGCCTTGATGCCGACGAAGGGCACGATGATGCCGCCGAGACCATAGACGAGCAGGTTGCGGCTGAGCAGCGCGCCGGCACCGATGGCACGATATTTGACGCCTTTCAGCGACAGCGGGATCAGCGCGATGATGATCAGCGCGTTGAAGATGATGGCCGACAGGATGGCGCTTTGCGGCGTGGCCAGATGCATGATGTTGAGCGCCTGCAACGGGCCGGTGGTTTGCCCCGGCGCGATGTAGAAGGCAGCGAACATCGCCGGGATGATGGCGAAGTACTTGGCCACGTCGTTGGCGATGGAGAAGGTCGTCAGCGAGCCGCGCGTCATCAGCAGCGCCTTGCCGATCTCGACGATCTCGATGAGCTTGGTCGGATCGCTGTCGAGGTCGACCATGTTGCCGGCCTCGCGGGCGGCGACCGTGCCGGTGTTCATGGCGACGCCGACATCGGCCTGGGCAAGGGCCGGCGCATCGTTGGTGCCGTCGCCGCACATGGCGACCAGCTTGCCCTTGGCCTGCTCGTCACGGATCAGCTTCAGCTTGTCCTCGGGCGTCGCCTGGGCGAGGAAATCGTCGACGCCGGCTTCCGCGGCAATGGCCGCCGCTGTCATCGGATTGTCGCCGGTGATCATCACCGTGCGGATGCCCATCTTGCGCAGTTCGGTGAAGCGTTCCCTGATGCCGCCCTTGACGATATCCTTGAGGTGGACGACGCCGAGCAGGCGCCCGTCGCGCTCGACAGCCAGCGGCGTGCCGCCCGATTTGGCGATCTCGTCGGCGATCGCCTGCAGGTCGCGGACGGTATCGCTGCCGGGCCGCGTGGCGTGTGCGGCGACCGTCGACTGGCTGACATGGGCGAGCACGGAATCGACCGCGCCCTTGCGCACCGAGGAGCCGTCGATGTCGACGCCGCTCATACGGGTCTGCGCGGTGAAAGGCACGAAGGTGGCGTGCAGCGTGGCCATGTCGCGGGCGCGGATGGCGTATTTCTCCTTGGCCAGCACGACGATCGAACGGCCTTCCGGCGTTTCATCTGCAAGCGAGGCGAGTTGTGCCGCGTCGGCCAGCTCCTGCTCGGTGACGCCCTTGACCGGGCGGAACTCGGTTGCCTGGCGGTTGCCGAGCGTGATCGTGCCGGTCTTGTCGAGCAGCAGCGTGTCGACGTCGCCGGCAGCCTCGACGGCGCGGCCCGACATGGCCAGCACATTGAAGCGCACCAGGCGGTCCATGCCTGCGATACCGATGGCAGACAGCAGCGCGCCGATCGTGGTCGGGATCAGGGTGACGAACAGGGCGACGAGCACGGTGACCGAGATATAGCCGCCCGAATAGGTCGCAAAGCTCGGGATCGTCGCGGTGGCCAGCACGAAGATCAGTGTCATGCCGACGAGCAGGATGTTGAGCGCGATCTCGTTCGGCGTCTTCTGGCGCTCCGCACCTTCGACCAGCGAAATCATCCGGTCGAGGAAGGTGTGGCCGGAAGCCGCCGTGATGCGCACGCGGATCCAGTCGGACAAAACCTGCGTGCCGCCGGTGACCGCCGAGCGGTCGCCGCCGGATTCACGGATGACCGGCGCGGACTCGCCGGTGATCGCCGCTTCATTGACCGAAGCGACGCCTTCGATCACCTCGCCGTCGGACGGGATGATGTCGCCGGCCTCGACCAGCACCGCATCGCCGACCTTGAGGCTGGTGCCGGGCACAAGTTTGTATCTGGTGCGGTCTTCGCCGGTCAGAAGCTTGGCCTGGGTCTCGGTGCGCGCTTTGCGCAGCGAATCCGCCTGTGCCTTGCCGCGGCCTTCAGCAACCGCTTCGGCGAAATTGGCGAACAGCACGGTGAACCATAGCCAGATGATGATCTGCAGCGTGAAGCCGAGATTGCCGCCGCCGGTGACCAGGTCCTTGACGAACAGCACCGTGGTGAGGGCCGAGACGACGGCGACGACGAACATCACCGGGTTCCTGGCCAGCGTGCGCGGGTCAAGCTTGCGGAAGGCGCCGCCAATGGCGGGAAGCAGGATGCGGGCATCCATGATGCTTGCTGATTTCGAGCGGCTCATTTTGAAGCTCCGGCTTCGGTGTTGTTGGACGGCACTGGATGATCGGATGCCGAAAGGAAGTGCGGCGGCCCGTAGACCAGCAACCAGAGGACGAGCATGACTGCCGCGAGGCCGAGAAAGGTCGACAGGGTCGGGAAAGGAGGAGGTCTCTCCTCCTTCCCGTGATCGCCACTGTGGCTGATGTTGCGGCGCTTGGTGCTGAACCAGGGCATGACAGCCTCAGAAGGTCTGCCCGTGGATCATTGCCAGGTGTTCGATGATCGGCCCGACGGCGAGCGCCGGGAAGAAGGTCAGACCACCGACGATGAGGATGACGCCGACCAGCAGCCCAACGAACAGCGGGCCATCGGTCGGGAAGGTGCCGGCGGAAGCCGGAACCGTCTTCTTCGCCACCAGCGAGCCGGCGATGGCCAGTGCCGGGATGATGACCAGGAAGCGGCCCATCAACATTCCGATGCCGATGGTGATGTTGTACCAGGGCGTGTTGCCGCTGAGTCCGCCGAAGGCCGAGCCATTGTTCGCCGCAGCCGATGTGTAGGCATAGAGAACCTCGGAGAAGCCGTGCGGGCCGGCATTGCCCATCGACGCCACACCGGTCGGCAGCACGACCGCGATGGCGGTGAAGATCAGCATCGCCAGCGGCAGGCACAGGATGGCCAGCATCGCCATCTTGACCTCTTTGGCCTCGACCTTCTTGCCGAGATATTCGGGCGTGCGGCCGACCATCAGGCCGGCGACGAAGACGGCGATGACGATGTACATCAGGATGCCGTAGAGACCGGCGCCGACACCGCCGACGATGACTTCGCCAAGCTGCATGTTGATGATCGGGATCATGCCGCCGAGCGCGGTGAAGGAGCCGTGCATGGCATTGACGGCGCCGCAGGAGGCGGCGGTGGTGATGACGGCAAACAGCGCCGACAAGGCGACGCCGAAGCGCGTCTCCTTGCCTTCCATGTTGCCGCCGTCGATGCCGAGCGCATGCACCAGCGGGTTGCCGGCGGCTTCCGCCCAGTAGCAGATGATGACGCCGGCGATGAACATGACGCCCATGGCCGACAGGATTGCCCAACCCTGGCGCTGGTTGCCGATCATGCGTCCGAAGACGTTGGTCAAGGCTGCACCGATGGCGAAGATTGACACCATCTGGATCAGGTTGGAGATCGCGTCGGGATTCTCGAAGGGATGTGCGGCATTGGCGTTGAAGAAGCCGCCGCCATTGGTGCCGAGCATCTTGATGGCAACCTGCGAAGCGACCGGGCCGACGGCGATGGTCTGCTGTGCCCCTTCGAGCGTGGTGGCGTTGACGTAGGCGCCAAGCGTCTGCGGCATGCCGAGCCAGACAAAGACCAGCGTCAGCACGATGCTGAACGGCAACAGCAGATAGAGTGTTGAACGGGTCATATCGACCCAGAAATTGCCGATCGACTTGCCGGAAGCCCGGGCAAAACCGCGGATCAGAGCAATGGCAATGGCGATGCCCGTGGCCGCCGAAAAGAAGTTCTGCACAGTCAGGCCAGCCATCTGCACGAGGTAGGACATCGTGCTCTCGCCGCCATAGTTCTGCCAGTTGGTGTTGGTCATGAAGCTGGCGGCGGTGTTGAAGGCCAGACCTGGCTCGACCGCGGTCATGCCGGCGGGATTGTAGGGCAGGCTGCCTTGCAGGCGCTGCAGGACATAAAGCACCAGGAAGCCGGCAAGGTTGAACAGCAGCAGCGCCGCCGCGTAGGTGGTCCAGTGCTGCTCCTCGCGTTCGCTGGTTCCGCAAACGCGGTAGAGCCCGCGCTCGAGCGGGCCGAAGAGTGGCGAGAGCAGCGTGCGGTCGCCCTTGAAGACGCGGTGCATGTAGCCGCCGAGCGGCTTCACCAGCAAAATGATGATCCCGCAATAGACCAGGATCTGTATCCAACCGTTCAGGGTCATGTCTGTGCTTTCGGTGCCTTCAGAAGCGTTCAGGACGAACGAGCGCGTAGGTCAGGTAGGCGAGCAGGAACAAGGTCACGCCACCGCTGAGGATGTAGTCGAGAAGCATGGTCTTATCCTCAGCTCAAATTCTGTCGCATGCTTTGACGAAGGTGAAGAACAGGGCGAAAGACAAAACCCCGATCCCGAGAACAATGATGTCCATTGTGTTTGTTCCTATCTGTACTTTGCGCCCTTGAGGAAAAGGTTCGCAAAATCGTGAAAACGGCCCGCCGCACACTTTGCCGCCGACGAAACCGGTTGTGTTTTCTCAAGGGGGATATGGACCCGATCGCCATAAAGGTTCGAGACGGAGCGGGGCGGAAAGAAATAGGAATTTCATAAAGGTTTTGGCCTGGCGACCATCCAAGGCGTCGCGGCCGGTGCGTCGTGCACGCTCTACCGGCTGGCCGTCACGCCGGCCATGCGGGGCATCATGGTGCAGCCGGTCCGAAACGCCGAAAAGGCCCGGAGGCAAGCCGAGCCGGGCTTTCTATGGCCGGGATGGCTTTCACCCCAAAGATGGCAGGCGCCGTCATTGCTGAACGGATTTGGCCGGCATTCCAATGTCGTTCTGTATTCCTATGGCATCCGAGGGCCATTCCCGCATTTCCGGGGAGGCATCGCTGGACTTGAGGATCGACACTGCCTGCGCTGCCATATCGGCCGGCGGTTTTTAGTTGGCGGCCATAGCGGCCATATAGGCGAAATAGCCGGCTGTGACGGCACACCCTATCGAACGATGTACTGCTCGCAGCCAGTGGGCTGGACGGGACGTAGCGGTTGAATTGATATTTACCGAAGCTGGATCTTGATTGCCGCCTTGAGGGTCACGCCTTCTTCACGAACTCGGTTTTGAGCACCAGGCCCTTCACTTGCTTGGTGTTGCATTCGATCTCGCCGGGATTGCCGTTGAGGCGAACGTTCTTCACCAACGTGCCCCGCTTGATCGTCTCCGAAGTGCCTTTGACTTTGAGGTCCTTGATCAGCGTGACGGAATCGCCGTCATTCAATTGAGCGCCATTGCTGTCGCGCACGATTACATCGTTTGGCATGCCGTCTCCTGTGATTTGGATCACCACTACCAGATCGCGTAACAATTCCAAAACCGGCTTGTGGGCGTTCACACATGCACCCTTGCTAGCCGACAAGATCACCGCGAATTTGGACACCAGAATAGGGCATTGATCCTTCTGGCGCCCCTTACGAAACGCAACGATATCAGACGATTCTACCATTTTTGTGGAATGGCGGAGAGAGCGGGATTCGAACCCGCGTTACGGTCTCCCGTAAACACACTTTCCAGGCGTGCGCCTTCAACCACTCGGCCACCTCTCCGTCCATGCATGTCACGCCGGCCGGTTTCGCCGCGCGGGTTGGGGAGATGCACCTCCCTTGGGGCGGAGGCGGAACTTCCGCCATCGGCGTCGCCAACCAGCGAACGCCCTTCCCCTGTACCTGAGCCGTCGAAGCAACAGGTGCGGGGCTCATCTAGTCGATCCGGCGCCGAATGCCAAGCCATAACGGCAGTCTATTCGCTTTGCCGGCCACACAGCGTTTCGCGAAGCCGCCAGCGCCGCGCAAACGCAAGCCGGCGGTATAGCTACGACCGGACAAAGCGCCGGAATTCGCGCAGGACGATTGCGAAGTGGGCAGACCCATTCTATCTCTCGTTTCGAAACGTGCCGGAAGGCCCTCCGGAGGAGCTTGAGGACTGACCCGGGAGGAAGGTCGCTGATGTTTCGCTTCATCTTTCGTCTTGCCGCCATGGTCGCCCTGTCGATTTCCGTCATCATGGCGGTGCTCGACGCGACGCGTACCGTGGCGGCCTCAGCACTGGTGCTGACGCCGCTCAACACCAGTTGGCTGGCGGTCTCGCCGGACACTCGGGCCGAATTCGAAACCTTCGTGCGAACCAAGGCCAGCCCTCTGCTGTGGGATGGCGCCGTCGCCTGGGTGCTCAACCAGCCGGGCTTCGCCGTGTTCGCGGCGCTGGCCTTCCTGCTCTATGCGATCGGCTACAGACGGCAACCGCGCGGACGGTTCGCCGCGAACTGATTCCCTTCCGCGTTCCACTCAGAGGAAAGCCGCGAATGTTCTTTCTCAGCGACATGCTGAACAAGAAGCTCAAGCTGCCGAAGCCGACCGAGGCGTTGCCGGGCCGCGCCAGGGCGATCCCGACCGCACGACGGCACCAAGTCTCGAAAAGACCGCTCAAGGGTCCTTATCCCGAGGGGCTGGAGACGGCGATGTTCGGGCTCGGCTGCTTCTGGGGTGCGGAGCGGCTGTTCTGGCAGATCGAAGGCGTCTGGGTCACGGCGGTCGGCTATGCCGGCGGCATCACGCCCAATCCGACCTACCAGGAAACTTGCACCGGCCTCACCGGCCATGCGGAAGTGGTGATGGTCGTCCATGATCCCAGGATCGTCTCCTATGCCGCGCTTCTGAAGCTGTTTTGGGAAAGCCACGACCCGACGCAAGGCATGCGCCAGGGCAATGATGTCGGCACCACTTACCGCTCCGCAATCTACACGCTCAGTGATGCGCAATTGCAGGCGGCGAGCGCCTCACGCGATGCCTATGAGGCTTCGCTGCGCGGCGCCGGCCACGGCGGAATCAGCACCGAGATCGCGCCGGCGACCGAATTCTACTTCGCCGAAGCCGATCACCAGCAATATCTGGCGAAGAACCCCTACGGCACTTGCAACTTGAAAGGCACGGGCGTCGCTTACGGCATTCCGGCCGCCGCCTGAGGTCTTTGGCGCAAAGATCAAGCTGCTGCGCGGCTGCCCTTCGCCATGCTTTTCCAAAAGGTCAAAATTCCGCGTGAATTTTGTTTCGGGCCGTGCCAGATTGCCGCCGAGCGGGAGGGGAATACACTCCTGGCTGACGTCGCATGCCTGCCGGAGAACCGGGCCGGTATGCGGTGCATAACGGAAAAAATAACCGACAGGGTGTGGATCACATGAAACGTATCGTTCTCGGCCTCCTGGCCGCAACCGCAATGGTTCTTCCGGCTTTCGCCGCGGATGTCCAGCCGGCCATCCTCTATGATCTCGGCGGCAAATTCGACAAATCCTTCAACGAAGCTGCCTTCCACGGCGCCGAAAAGTTCAAGACCGAAACCGGCACGGCCTATGTCGAGTTCGAGGTTTCCAACGCCTCGCAGCGCGAGCAGGCGCTGCGCCGCTTCGCCGAGGACGGCCGCAACCCGATCGTCATGGCCGGCTTTGCCTGGGAGGACGCGCTGAAGAAGGTTGCGGCCGAATATCCTGACCTCAACTTCGCCATCATCGACGACGCCGTCGATCTGCCCAATGTCCGCTCGCTGGTATTCAAGGAGAATGAAGGCTCCTATCTGGTCGGCATCCTGGCGGGGATGGCTTCGAAGTCGAAGAAGGTCAGTTTCATCGGCGGCATGGACATCCCGCTGATCCGCAAGTTCGAATGCGGCTATGTCGGCGGCGCCAAGGCGGCCGGCGCGACGGACGTCATCCAGAACATGACCGGTGACACGCCGGCCGCCTGGAACGACCCGGCCAAGGGCGGCGAGATCGCCAAGACGCAGATCGACCAGGGCTCCGACGTGGTCTACGCCGCGGCCGGCGGCACCGGCGTCGGCGTGCTGCAGGCGGCGGCCGATGCCGGCAAGCTTGGCATCGGCGTCGATTCCAACCAGAACGGCCTGCAGCCCGGCAAAGTGCTGACCTCGATGATGAAGCGCGTCGACGTTGCCGTCTACAACGCCTTCATGGACGGCAAGAACGGCACCTTCAAGGGCGGCCTGCAAAACCTCGGCCTCAAGGAAGGCGGCGTCGACTACGCCATGGACGACAACAACAAGGCACTGGTGACCGACGAGATGAAGGCGGCCGTCGAAAAGGCCAAAGCCGACATCATCTCCGGCAAGATCCAGGTGCACGACTACACCACCGACAACGCCTGCCCCTATTGAGCGGCATCCTGCCATGATCTGCAAACCGCCGGGCGCAAGCCTGGCGGTTTGTCCTTTACCGGATCGAGCGAAATGGTCACCGCTCCGCCACGGATGCCACTTCGAGACAACGATGCAGCCGATAATCGAACCCATGGCCGAGCGCGATGTCGAAACGATCGCGCAACTGCGCCTCGCCACCTTTTTCGAGGGGACCGCAAGGACTTTCGAAGAGGACGCTGCAGGCCTTCGCGAACTGCTCGCCGGCGACGGCTTCGAGGCGGCATTCGTGGCCCGCATTGGCGATGTAGCCGTTGGCTCGTGCCTGCTGGTCCGCCACGAACTGGAACCGGCGCATGATCTGACACCATGGCTGGCAGGATTGGCTGTCGATGGTGGCCACAGAAACAAGGGAATCGGCGGTGCGCTAGTCAGGGCGACTGAAGCCCATGCAGTTGGGCAGGGTGTCGAGATGCTCTATCTCTACACATGGGAAGCACGTGATTTCTACGCAGCCCTTGGCTGGAACATGATTGAGGTTTTTGGACAGAACAGCGAAACGATGGCTCTGATGTCGTGCCGGCCGCGAGCGTGATCCCAAAATAAACCCCTAAAACTTGCCCGCCAGATACCCCAGCGCAAAAGCCACGATCAGGCCGACGGCCACTGCAAATCCGCGCCGGCCGCCAAGCGCGTGCAAGCCGCTGCCGTGCGCCCGCTGCGACAGGCTTTGGATCACGGCTGGCGACCCGGCATCGATGAGCCCTGAGTTGCGCATCTGCGGCAGGTCGCCGATGCGCTGCGTGATCTGCTTCCAGCGCTCTTCAGGTTCGGCATGGTCGAAGACATGCATGCGTTCGGCAAGCTGCACGACCGCGTCGCGGAAGGCCGGGTCGATTTCCAGATCGCGCTCGGCCCGTTCGCGTTCCGTGTCGTTCATCAGGCCGAGCACATAGTCGCCGGCCCGCGCGATGCGGTCGCTTTCACTTGCCACGGCATGCACCCTCCCCCTCTTTCCTCACCAGTGCGGCGGCTTGGTTACAGGCACTTCGTCTCCTGCCTGCTCCTCCAGCGCCAGGAACCGTTCGGTCAGCGCATCGAGCTTGCGCTGCATGCGCTCGATCACCTTCCACTGCTCGGCAATCTGACCGGACAGTTCCTCGATGGTCTTCTCCTGTTCGGCGGCGCGAATCTCCAGCGTCGTCAGCCGGTCGGCGGGCATGGTCATTCAAAATCCCCAGTCTTGCAGCGTAAAGCCTTTGCGCCGTGACGCGAATTTCGGCTTCGCCATATTAGCGAATGTGAAGGCCCCGGCCACGTTGGAAATTGACAAGCGCACCGGGATTTGTCGAGAGTGGCCCTGCTCCGGCCAATTGGCACGGGCGGAGCGTCATGCTAGGCGTTTTGACCAAGCGATAAAAAAATAAGAGTGGGACAGGCTGCATGGCGCAAGCCGCAATCGAGCTGATCGGCATCAACAAGAGTTTTGGCGCCGTGCGCGCCAACCGGGACATCAATCTGGAGATCGCGCGCGGCACCATCCACGGCATTGTCGGCGAGAACGGCGCGGGCAAGTCGACGCTGATGTCGATCCTCTATGGCTTTTACCAGGCCGATAGCGGCGAGATCCGAGTCGGCGGTCAGCCGACGGCTATCAAGACGCCCAATGACGCCATCGCGCTCGGCATTGGCATGGTGCATCAGCACTTCATGCTGGTCGACAACTTCTCGGTGCTGGAAAACGTCATCCTCGGCGCCGAGAGCGATGCCCTGCTGAAGAAGAGCATCGCCAAGGCGCGATCCGAACTGGAGCGGCTGGAGCGCGAATACGGACTGGAAGTCGATCCCGATGCGATTATCGAGGAACTGCCGGTCGGCCTGCAGCAGCGTGTCGAGATACTGAAGGCGCTTTATCGCGGCGCCGAGATCCTGATCCTCGACGAGCCGACGGGCGTGTTGACACCGGCCGAGGCCGACCATCTTTTCCGCATCCTCAAGCAGCTGAAGAACCAGGGCAAGACGGTGGTGCTGATCACTCACAAACTGCGCGAGATCATGGACATCACCGACACCGTGTCGGTCATGCGCCAGGGCACGATGGTGGCGACGCGCGAGACGGCCAAGACCACCGTCGAGGAACTGGCGGAGCTGATGGTCGGGCGGCGCGTGCTCCTGAGGGTCGAAAAGGGCGAGGCGGAAGCCGGCGGCGTCAAGCTGGCGGTCAAGAACCTGACGGTGAAGGACACACGCGGCGTCACCATGGTCGACGACATCTCCTTCGATATCAGGGCCGGCGAGATTGTCGGGATCGCCGGTGTCGCCGGCAACGGACAATCCGAACTGCTCGAGGCGATTTCCGGCATCAGGCGAGCCGTCTCCGGCTCGGTCATGCTCGACGGCAAGCCGATCGACCTGACCGGCGCCGCTGATCCCGGCGAATTGCGTGACCGCGGGCTCGCGCACGTGCCGGAGGATCGCCATCACGTCGGGCTGGTGCTTGCCTTCGAGGAGAATGAGAATTCCATCCTCGGCTATCATGACGATCCGCGCTATTTGAAGGGTCCCTTCCTCAACATCGATGCCATCCGCAACGATGCCAAGGACAAGATCGCCAAATACGATATTCGCCCGACGGACTGCCGGCTCAAGACCGCCAATTTTTCCGGTGGCAACCAGCAGAAGATCGTGCTCGCGCGCGAAATGGAACAGGATCCCGGCGTGCTGATCGTCGGCCAGCCGACGCGCGGCGTCGACGTCGGCGCCATCGAATTCATCCACAAGCGCCTGATCGCCATGCGCGACCAGGGCAAGGCAGTGCTGGTGGTATCGGTCGAACTGGATGAGATCCGTTCACTCTCCGACCGCATCCTGGTGATGTTTGCCGGCCGCATCGTCGGCGAGCGCGGCCCGGAAGCGACCGAAGGCGAACTCGGCCTGCTGATGGCCGGCGTCGAACACCAGGAGGCCGCAGAGTGAGCACGCCTTACGCCAAGCTGCCGGCCTGGGCCGACTACGGCCTGATCCCGCTGATCAATCTGTTCGTTGCCTTCGTGGTCGCCGGCTTCGTCGTGCTTCTGGTCGGCGAAAACCCGCTGCGCGCCGCCGTCATCCTGGTCGAGGGTGCCTTCGGCAAGGGCACAGGCATTGCCTTCACCCTTTTCTATGCCACCACGTTCATCTTCACCGGGCTTTCGGTGGCCGTGGCGGCACATTGCGGCCTGTTCAACATCGGCACCGAGGGACAGGCCTACATAGCGGGCCTCGGCATAGCCGTCGTCTGCCTCAGCTTCGACACGACGCTGCCATGGTGGCTGACCTTTCCGCTGGCCATCGTCGCGGCAGCGGTCGTGGGCGCTTTGTGGGCACTGATCCCCGCCTATCTGCAGGCCAAGCGCGGTTCACACATCGTCATCACCACCATCATGTTCAACTTCATCGCCGCCTCGATCATGGTTTACCTGCTGGTCGGCCCGTTGAAGCCGGCAGCCTCGCAAGCGCCGCAGACACGCAACTTCTTCGCCGGCGCGGAATTGCCGAAGCTCAACTGGATCATCGAACTGTTCGGCGCCAAGATCCGTTCGGCGCCGCTCAACATTTCCTTCCTGCTGGCGCTGGCCATGGCCTTCCTGGTCTGGCTGCTGATCTGGCGCACCAAGCTCGGCTATGAGATGCGCACCTATGGCCACAGCCCCAAGGCGGCGCGTTATGCCGGCATTTCCGAAACCCGCATCATCATCACCGCCATGATGATCTCGGGGGCGCTGGCCGGCATGATGGCGCTCAATCCGGTGATGGGCGACCAGCACAATGTTGCGATCGACTTTGTTTCAGGCGCCGGTTTCGTCGGCATCGCGGTGGCGCTGATGGGCCGCCTGCACCCGGTCGGCATCGTGCTGGCGGCGATCCTGTTCGGCATGCTCTATCAGGGCGGCGCCGAACTCGCTTTCGAGATGCCGGCGATCAGCCGTGACATGATCGTCATTATCCAGGGGTTGGTGATCCTGTTTGCCGGCGCTCTCGAGCACATGTTCAGGCCCTACATCCAGGCGCTGTTCGCCTCGTTCAACCCGAGGTCGGTCGGCATGGAAGCGATCAAGGGGAAGGGTGCCTGAGATGGATGTGTTCAACGCAATCGTCCAGACACTGGACTCGACCATCCGGCTTTCGGTGCCGCTGCTGCTCGCTTGCCTCGCCGGCCTCTATTCGGAACGCGCCGGCATCTTCGACATCGGCCTCGAAGGCAAGATGCTGGTCGGCGCCTTCGCCGGCGCGGCGGCGGCTTCCGTGTTCCATTCGGCCTTTCTCGGCCTCGGCATGGCCATCCTGATCTCGGTCGCCTTTGCCATGATCCACGGCTTTGCCTCGATCACCCATCGCGGCAACCAGATCGTCTCCGGCGTGGCGATCAATTTCATCGCCGCCGGATCGACCATCATCCTCGGCCAAGCCTGGTTCCAGCAAGGCGGGCGCACGCCGGCGCTGCAACCGGGCGAGCGCTTCGAGGCCATCATCTGGCCCGGCGCCGATGCCATCCACGATGTGCCGATCATCGGACCGATCTATGCCGAGCTGCTGTCGGGCCACTCGATCCTGGTCTATCTCGCTTTCCTGATGGTGCCGTTTACCTGGTGGGTGCTGTTTCGCACCCGCTTCGGCCTGCGCCTGCGCGCCGTCGGCGAGAACCCGGCCGCCGTCGACACCGCCGGAATCTCGGTCGCCTGGCTGCGCTACCGGGCGCTGATCTGCACCGGCATCCTCACGGGCATTGCCGGCGCCTATCTGTCGATGGTGCAAAATGGCGGCTTCGTGAAGGACATGACCGCCGGCAAGGGCTATATCGCGCTGGCCGCGCTGATTTTCGCCAAGTGGAAGCCGGTCAACGCCATGTTCGCTTGCTTGCTGTTCGGCTTTCTCGACGCGCTGTCGATCCGCCTGCAAGGCTCGCCGCTGCCCATCATCGGCAAGGTGCCGGTGCAGTTCATGCAGGCGCTGCCCTACATCCTCACCGTCATCCTGCTCGCCGGCTTCATCGGCAAGGCGATCCCGCCGCGCGCCGGCGGCGTCCCCTACGTCAAGGAACGCTAAGGTCGAAACGCCGCTCGGCGCAAGCGCCGGGTTTTGGACATGATCCTCGGAGAGAACATCTGAATGTCGCATGATCTGTTCGAGGCCGCCAAGACCGCCATGGCCAAGGCCTACGCGCCCTATTCGAAGTTTCCCGTGGGCGCTGCCTTGCGCACCGAGGACGGTCGCGTCTTTGCCGGTGCCAATATCGAGGTCGCCTCCTACCCGGAAGGCTGGTGCGCGGAGACCACCGCGCTCGGCCATTACATCATGGGCGGCGGCGGCAAGATCGTGGAAATCGCCGTTATCGCCGAACGCATGGCCAAATGCTCGCCCTGCGGCGGCTGCCGGCAGCGGCTGGCCGAATTCTGCCGGCCCGAAACCAAGCTCTATCTCTGCGACGATGCCGGCGTGGCCGAGACCGTGACCATGGGTGACATGCTGCCTTACGGCTTCCGGGGCGACATTTTGAAATGAAGAGGCGGCTGTGATGACGGAAAAGGCGCTGGATCATCTCATCGAAAGACTGGACGGCCTGGCGCCGTTGACGGCGGTTGTGCTGGGTTCGGGCTTGGGCGGGCTGGTCGATCAGATCGAGGATCCGATCCGCATCTCCTATGGCAAGCTGCCGGGTTTTCCCCGAAGCGGCGTCACCGGTCATGCCGGCGAAGTGGTGGCGGGGCTGTTTGCCGGCGTGCCGGTGCTGATGCTGTCCGGCCGCGCCCACTATTACGAGCACGGCAACGCGGCAGCGATGCGGCCGGTGCTGGAAGTGCTTGCCGGCATCGGCATCACGAAACTGATCCTCACCAACGCCGCCGGCTCGGTCGATCCGGAAATGCTGCCGGGATCGGTGATGCTGATATCGGACCACATCAATTTCTCGGGCAGCAATCCGCTGATCGGCGAACCCACCGACCGCCGCTTCGTTGGTCTTACCGAAGCTTATGATGCCGGCATCCGCAGGGCGCTCGAACGCGCGGCGGAGGCGACCGGCACCGCATTGCACACGGGCGTCTACATGTGGTTCTCCGGCCCGTGCTTCGAAACACCGGCCGAGATCCGGATGGCGCGAATCATGGGCGCCAACGCGGTCGGCATGTCGACCGTACCGGAGGTCATTCTCGCGCGCTTTCTCGGGCTGCGCGTCGCCGCCTGCTCGGTCATCACCAACCTGGCAGCCGGCATGACCGGGGCCGAGCTCTCGCACCAGGAGACCAAGGACATGGCACCGGTTGGAGGCGCGCGGCTGGCAACGATCCTGCGGCGCGTGTTCCGCGACGGACTGCTGGAGAGCTGATGCTTCCGCAGGAAATCATCCGCCGCAAGCGCGATGGCCTGAGGCTGTCGGAGCAGGAGATCGCCGGCTTCGTCGAAGGGGTGACATCAGGCGCCGTTTCGGACGGCCAGGTCGGCGCCTTCGCCATGGCGGTGTTCTTCAACGGCATGAACCGCGACGAAGCGGTGGCTCTGACGCTCGCCATGCGCGATTCCGGCGATGTGCTCGACTGGTCGGACCTGCCCGGCCCGGTTACCGACAAGCATTCGACAGGCGGCGTTGGCGACAATGTCTCGCTGATGCTGGCGCCGATCGTCGCCGCGTGCGGCGCTTATGTGCCGATGATATCGGGCCGTGGCCTTGGCCACACCGGCGGCACGCTGGACAAGATGGACGCGATCCCAGGCTATGTCAGCCAGCCTGACATCGCAATGTTTCGCAAGGCGGTGCTTGAAACCGGCTGCGCCATCATCGGCCAGACCGCCGACCTCGCACCCGCCGACCGCCGGCTCTATGCGATCCGCGATGTCACCGGCACGGTCGAATCAGTGCCCTTGATCACCGCTTCGATCCTGTCGAAGAAGCTGGCGGCCGGGCTGCAGTCGCTGGTGCTCGATGTCAAGGTCGGCAACGGCGCTTTCATGGAAAAGTCGCGCGACGCGACGGCTCTGGCGAACAGTCTGGTCGAGATCGCCAATGGTGCAGGGCTGAAGGCCTCGGCATTGATCACCGGCATGAACGAGCCGCTGGCCTCGGCCGCCGGCAACGCCGTCGAGGTGCGCAATGCCGTCGATTTCCTCACCGGCCGGTTTCGTGACCATCGGCTGGAGGACGTGACGCTGGCGCTGGCCGCCGAAATGCTGCAGTCGGCGGGACTGGTGTCGTCCAATCAGGATGGCATGCGGCGCGCCACCGAGACGCTCGCCAGCGGCCGTGCCGCCGCCACGTTCGCGCGCATGGTGGCCGCGCTCGGCGGCCCCGCAGATTTCATCGAGAAGCCCGAAAAATACCTCGCTCCGGCTGCGACCGAATTTGCCGTCAAGGCGACCGCGAACGGCTTCGTCAGCGGCATTGCCACTCGCGACATCGGGCTCGCCGTGGTTGCCCTGGGCGGCGGACGCACGCGGCCGGACGACAAGGTCGACCCTGCGGTCGGCATCACCAGGCTGTTGCCTGTCGGAGCGGAGGTCAGGCTCGGCGAGCCCTTGGCTCTGGTCCATGCCCGCACGATGTCGGATGCCGAGGCTGCGGCGGCAGCCGTGCTTTCGGCCTACGCGATCGGGGCCTCGAAGCCAGCGGCCGACAAGTCGGTCATCCGCCGGATTCTGCCGCGCGGCTAATTACTGAACAAGCAGCAGCGTGCCGTTCTCGACCTGATATTTGTCGAGCCGGTTGAGGAAGCTCATGCCGATCAGGTTGGTGCGCAGCGCCTTGTCGTCGAGCACGATGGTCTGGACGTCGTTGACGGTGATGCTGCCGATCTGCAGGCGGTCGATCACTGCCACGGCTGCCTTGATGGTGCCGTTGGCGGTGCTGACCTCGTGAGTGAACTCGGAAGGGTTCAGCGACAGGCCGATCCTGCGCGCCGTCGAAATGTTGATGGCGACCAGCGTGGCGCCGGTGTCGATCATGCCGTCGATCTGACGTCCGTTGAGCTTGAAGGCCGACGAGAAGTGTCCGCGATCGTCTGCCGCAACGACCACCCTGCGGCCCATCGGCAGCGGCGCCGCCGGCTTGTCGGGCACCGAAGCCAAATTGACGTCAGGCCGGGCTCCGACCGCCTGTTTGCCCGGTGCCGCCGATCTCAGCAGGCTTTCAACGAGTTGCGGATTCGACTGATACACGATCGGTATCGATGCCGACGTGCCGGCGAAAACGCCAAGGATGAGAAGTTTGCGCAGCATGGACCGGCCTCGCCGCATGACCCCGAAAATCGGGATCGATTTTCGGAAAGGATCATGCGCAAAATCAAAGTGCTACAGCGTTATTTGCGCGTCCGAATGGTCGCGCGGCGCTGTAGTGAGCCGATCCTTAAGCCCGGATGGTGTTTGCCGCTTTAACACGCGCCAAAACCCCGCCTTTGCGTAAATATTTGGTAAATCGTACCAGGCAACTTTGGCTGGTACTATTTGGTCCCGTACATGCGATCACCGGCATCGCCGAGGCCGGGCATGATGTAGCCCTTCTCGTTGAGCTGGCGGTCGATGGAAGCCGTGAATACGGGAACGTCAGGATGCGCCTTGGTGAAGCGCTCGATGCCTTCGGGCGCCGCCAGCAGGCAAAGGAAGCGGATGTTGGTGGCGCCGCGCTCCTTCAGCTTGTCGATCGCCGCGATCGCCGAATTGGCGGTTGCCAGCATCGGATCGACGACGATCACCAAACGGTCGGCGAGGTCGCTCGGCGCCTTGAAGAAATATTCCACCGCTTCCAGCGTTTCGTGATCGCGATAGAGACCGACATGGGCGACGCGGGCCGCCGGCACCAGGTCGAGCAGGCCTTCCAGCAAGCCGTTGCCGGCGCGCAGCACCGAGGCGAAGACCAGCTTCTTGCCCTCCAGCGTCGGCGCCTCCATCGTTTCCATCGGCGTTTCGATCGTCGTCGTCGTCAGTTCGAGGTTGCGGGTGACCTCGTAGCCAAGCAGCAGCGAGATTTCGCGCAGCAGCCGGCGGAAGCCGGCCGTCGAGGTCTCCTTCTTGCGCATGATTGTCAGCTTGTGCTGGACAAGCGGATGATCGATGACGGTGACGCCCTGCATGGTGTTCTCCTGATGCTGCGCCCGAAAGTGCGCGCATGGTCCTTATGAGACGCGCCGCGCTTCAAGCTGCTTGAGCGAACCCTAGCGACAATGCGGCGGCCAAGGAACCGCCTGGCCCAACCCGACCACAGTTTTGTCGGCAGAAATCAGCGTGCCGCGCTGTTTAACCGGGCAAGAAGTGCTGACTTGGTTTTTTTGTCGACGAAAGCAGCTTCGATGGCGGTCCGGGTAACGGCGACCAGCGCCTTTTCGTTCATCGCGAAATGCTCGGCCGCGATGTCGTATTCGCGCTTCAGCGAGGTCCAGAAATAGGGCGGATCGTCGGAATTGAGTGTCACCTTGCAGCCGGCCGCCTGCAGCGCCGGAAACGGATGGTCGGCAAAACTGTCGAACACCTTGAGCGCGACGTTGGAGCCGGGGCAGCATTCGAGCACGACGCCCTCGTCGGCAATGCGCCGGACAAGATCCGGATTCTCGATGGCACGCACGCCATGGCCGATGCGAGAGGGACGGATGTGATCGAGCGCCGCCTGGACGGTCTCCCAGCCCGTCAGTTCGCCGGCATGGATGGTGATGCCGAGCCCAGCCTCGCGCGCGATCTCGAAAGCCCTGACATAGTCATCCATCTCGCCGATGCGCTCATCTCCGGCGACGCCGAAGCCGGTGACCAGCGGGTGCTCGCAGCGCGCCGCGAAACGCGCCGCCTGCTCGATCGACTCGACGCCGACATGGCGCACGCCGGTGACGATCATGCGGCCCTCGATGCCCGTCTTGGCCTTGGCACGCGCCATGCCTTCGCCAAGCGCGTCGGTATAGGCCTTGGGTGAAAGCCCGGCCTTCCTTGCGTGGTCCGGCGAGGTGAATATCTCGGAATAGATAGCCCCGTCGCGGGCAAGGCTGGTCAGATAATGATCGGCCAGCCGCGCATAGTCCTCCTCGGTCCGGAACAGATCGGACGAAAAGTCGTAAGCGGCGAGGAAGGACGTGAAATCGTGCCAGACGAACGAACCGTTCTGGATATAGGGCGAGGTGTCCTTGCCGTATTTCTGCGCTTGGCGGATGACGAGCTCTGGCGACGCTGCCCCTTCGATGTGGCAGTGCAGTTCCGCTTTCAAAGGCATTCAATCATCCCGTCGGTCAGTCCAGGTCTCGAAAACCGCCACCTGGAAGCGCGGCTGAACACCGCGCCTTAAACAATAGCGCCCACACTATCGATCGGCTATGGTCCCGCCGGTTTTATGACGGATCAAAAAAATGTCAGTTGAGAGAACCACGGCCACGGGCGGCATGGAAACTTCCTATGGTTTCAAGCGTGTAGGAGCTGGCGACAAGCAGTCTCTGGTCAACGATGTTTTCCACAAGGTCGCCAACCGCTACGACCTGATGAACGATCTGATGTCGGCCGGCCTGCACCGGCTGTGGAAGGATGCCATGGTGACATGGCTCAATCCTCCAAAAAGGATCGGCTGGCGCGTGCTCGACGTTGCCGGCGGCACCGGCGACATCGCCTTTCGCATCGTCGATGCCAGCCACGGCAATGCTCATGTCACGGTGCTCGACATCAATGGCTCGATGCTGGCCGTCGGCCGCGATCGCGCCGAAAAGAAAGGCCTGTCCGCCAACACCGATTTCGTCGAGGCCAATGCCGAGGAACTGCCCTTCCCTGACGCCTCATTCGACGCCTACACCATCGCTTTCGGCATTCGCAACGTGCCGCGCATCGATGTCGCGCTCAGCGAAGCGTTCCGCGTGTTGAAGCCGGGCGGGCGATTCCTGTGCCTTGAATTTTCCGAAGTCGAGATGCCGCTGCTCGACAAGGTCTACGAAGCCTGGTCATTCAACGCCATTCCGAAGATCGGCAGGATGGTGACCGGCGACGGCGAGCCCTATTCCTATCTGGTCGAATCGATCGCCAGGTTTCCCAACCAGCAGAATTTCGCGACGATGATTTCCCGCGCCGGCTTCGATCGCGTTTCCTTCCGCAACTATTCCGGCGGTATTGCCGCGCTTCATTCGGGCTGGAAGCTTTGAGGCCGGGGCGCATTTCTCACATTCGACATGCGCTGTGCCGGTTCGAAGAGCCGGCAGGACGAGCGCGGCCATGAGCACCGCCGGCGCTGGATTTCGGCTTATGCGCGCCGGCTGGGTGCTTATGCGCGAGGGCGTCGTTGCCGCCTTGCCAGGCGAGGAACTGTCCGGCCTGCCGAAATTCGGCTGGCGGCTGGCGCGGCTGTTCACCCGCCGCCGCGCGCTTGCCTATGAGCGCAGCGACCGGCTGGCCAAGGCGGTTGTCCGGCTCGGACCGTCCTATGTCAAGCTCGGCCAGTTCCTGGCGACACGGCCTGACGTCGTCGGCAACGACATGGCGCTCGATCTCGCCATGTTGCAGGACAAGATGCACACCTTCCCGAAGGTCGAGGCTATCGCGGCTATCGAGGCTTCGCTCGGGCGCAAGATCGGCGATCTCTATTCGCAGTTTGGTGATCCGGTCGCTGCCGCCTCCATCGCCCAGGTCCATGCCGCCGACGCGGTCCATGACGGCGTTACGACCAAGGTGGCGGTCAAGGTGATTCGGCCGGGCGTGCGCCGCCGCTTCTTCCAGGATCTCGAAAGTTATTTCCTCGCCGCCCGCCTGCAGGAAAAGTACATCGCATCGTCCCGTCGCCTGCGGCCGGTCGAGGTCACCGAGACGCTGGCGCAGACCACCAAGATCGAGATGGATCTTCGCCTCGAGGCGGCCGCGCTTTCCGAGCTCGGCGAAAGCACCAGGAAGGACCCCGGCTTTCGTGTGCCATCTGTCGACTGGGAGCGCACCGGCCGCGATGTGCTGACGATGGAATGGGTCGACGGTGTCAAGATGAACGACATTGCTGGCCTCGAAGCCGCCGGCCATGACCTGAAGGCGATCGCCGCCAACCTCATCCAGTCGTTCCTGCGCCACACGTTGCGTGACGGCTTCTTCCACGCTGACATGCATCCGGGCAACCTCTTCGTCGAAGCAAACGGCACCATCGTCGCCGTCGATCTCGGCATTGCCGGACGCCTCGGCAAGAAAGAGCGCCGCTTCCTCGCCGAAATCCTCTACGGCTTCATCGTGCGCGACTATCTGCGCGTCGCCGAGGTGCATTTCGAGGCCGGCTACGTGCCGCGCCAGCACAATGTCGCAGCCTTCGCGCAAGCGATCCGGGCTATCGGTGAGCCGATCCATGGCCAGCCGGCCGAGACCATTTCGATGGCCAAGCTTTTGACGCTGCTATTCGAGGTGACCGAACTCTTCGACATGGCGACGCGGCCGGAACTGATCCTGCTGCAGAAGACCATGGTGGTGGTCGAAGGTGTCGCGCGCACGCTCGACCCGGCCTTCAACATGTGGAAGACGGCCGAACCGGTGGTAAGCGGCTGGATCGCCGGTAACCTCGGGCCGCGTGGCATGATGCTCGATGCGCGCGATGGCGCCAAGGCGCTGCTGACGCTCGCCCGCCAGGCGCCCGAGCTTGCGGCGCGCACCGATCGGCTGTCGCGCGAGATCGATCTGATGGCCGAGCACGGCCTGCGCTTCGACGAGACCACCGCGCGCGCCATCGGCAAGGCCGAGGCGCATTACAGCCGCTCCGGCCGCCTGGCGCTGTGGGTGATCGCGCTGGCGCTGGTCTATATCGCCTGGAAGATCGTCTAGTACTTAGCTTCGGACTCCGAGGCTGCAACTTGCGCCAGCTTGATCGCATTGCTATCATTGCATTCGCCTATCTCAGCCGAGTGCAATCACATGGCCAGCATCACGATCCGCAACCTGGACGATGAGGTCAAGGAGTTGCTGCGCCGGTTGGCGGCGGAGAACGATCGCTCCATGGAAGAACAGGCGCGGGTGATGATTCGTGCCGCCGTTGACGGGCAGATCGGTCCGGTGGGTCGCATCGACCGGATCGAGAAGACGCTGCGCGAACTGACCAGCGCGCACGGCGCGGCGATCCCCGCTAACGCACCGGCAGGCAAGAGGCTGCAGCACGGTCTCTCCGGCAAGCGTATCCTGCTCATCATCGGCGGCGGCATCGCCGCCTATAAGGCGCTCGATCTGATACGTCGGCTGCGCGAGCGTGGGGCTGCGGTTCGGGTGGTCATGACATCCGCTGCGCAGGAATTCGTTACCACGCTGTCGGTCGGCGCGCTCTCCGCCGATCATGTCTTCGCCGACCTGTTCAACCGCCAGGACGAGCACGATGTCGGTCATATCAGGCTGTCGCGCGAGGCCGATCTGCTGGTGGTGGCTCCCGCCACCGCCGACCTTATGGCCAAGCTTGCCAATGGCCATGCCAACGATCTTGCCTCCACCGTGCTCATCGCCACCGACAAGCCGGTGTTGATGGCGCCTGCGATGAACCCCAGGATGTGGGCGCATCCGGCCACCCGCCGCAACCGAGCGACCCTGCAGAAGGACGGCATTGCCTTCGTCGGCCCGGCCAAGGGCGAGATGGCCGAAAGCAACGAGGCGGGCGAAGGCCGCATGGCCGAGCCGCTGGAGATCGTCGCCGCCATCGAGGCGCTGCTCGACATCGGCCCCAAGCCGCTGTCGGGGCGCAAGATCATCGTCACCTCCGGCCCGACGCATGAGCCTATCGACCCAGTGCGCTATATCGCCAACCGTTCCTCCGGCAAGCAGGGCCATGCCATCGCCGCGGCACTGGCGAGACTCGGCGCCGATGTCCGTCTCGTCTCCGGCCCGGTCGGCATTGCCGATCCCGCCGGGGTCAAGACCATCCATGTCGAACGAGCGCAAGAGATGCGCGATGCGGTCGAACAGCTCCTGCCCGCCGACGCGGCGGTGTTCGTCGCCGCGGTTGCCGACTGGCGCAGCGAAAATTCGGCCGGTGAGAAGATCAAGAAGGTTTCGGGCGAAGGGCCGCCGGTGCTGCGCATGGTCGAGAACCCTGACATTCTCGCCGGGGTTGGCCATCACAGCCAGCGACCCGGCCTTGTGATCGGCTTCGCCGCCGAGACACAGGATCTCTTGCGCAACGCCGAGGCCAAGCTGCGGAAGAAAGGTGCCGATTTCATCGTTGCCAACGACGTGTCGCAGTCCAGCGGCGTTGGCCCTTCAGGCGTGATGGGCGGCGATCGCAATCGGGTGCGGATCGTATCGAAGTCCGGCGTCGAGGAATGGCCCGAGATGAGCAAGGACGAAGTGGCGGCGCGGCTCGCCGCCCTGATCGCCGAAAGGCTGAAAACGATCGTCGTTTGAGCCGATGCGAAGACGTCCGGCCACTGCGTTCTGCTGCGGCGACGCACCGCCTTCAAGCGCCGCGCTTCAGGTCCTGCGGCTCCACATGACCTTTGCGGTCAATTGGTCAAAAGCTCCGCGGTTCGGGCAAGCGCGCCGGCGAAGCCGTTGAGCGGAATGGAAAAGCTCACCGCCTGTCCGGTGTCGGCCGCGAAGGCATCGATCTTCAGTGTGGTGCCTGACTTCAGCAGCGGCGTGACCGTCGCATCGAGCGCCACCGGCACCAGACATCCGACGACCTGACAGGTGTTGAATGCCAGGCTGCCGTCCAGTTTCTGGTCGTCGATGGACAGACTGACCCCCTTGGCCAACGCCAGCCCGAACGGCAGTGCAATCGTTCCCGTGGCATCCTCGCCGGTCTTGCTCGACAGCTCGATCGCCAGCAGGCGCTGGTTGCTTTGCTTGTTGAATTGCTGATGCGACAGACTGCAGATCTTGGTCGTGCCTGATATCTGGCAATTGACGGTCCAATCGCCATGGGTTTCGGACAGGGCGGACGCTCCACCAGGCAACTGCGGCGCATCGGCGGCGGGCGGCGCCGCCACCTTGTCGCCCTTGGTCTGCGCCGCCGCGGCCGGCACGCCGATGGCACAGGCAACACCCAGCATCGCCACGAGATACGCGTACTTCCTCATCAAGTCCTCCCGCCCGGCTCCGCCTCGGGCCAGAAGCTGACCTTGAGAGACGCGCTGATCGCGTTCTGTTTAACCGTTTCGCCGAAGGCGCCATCATACCCGACGGCCACCATTGACGCATCCAGCACAAGGCTGACGCCGACCCGATAGAGCGGCGAATCGACGGCCTCCGTCAAGTGCAATGCGGGGTTGCCAGGCAGATTCTCCGCCACCGGAGAAGGGTCACCCAACGGTCGACAAGCCGATGTCGCTTGGAACGGCGCCTGGATATGGCGCCGCTGGGCAGACGCCCTATATTAGGCGAGGATTTTTGCGCGGGAATGAACGGATGTTAGCACTTCGACCATCAATGATTTTCAGGTCGGCAATGCTGGCTACGGCAATGCTGGTGGGCGCTTGCCTGCCCACTTTCGCGCAAGCCATCGATTCCGCCGCCGGCGACAACGCGTTGATCCGGCAGAACGACCTGCAAATTCTGGAAAACAGGATACAGCGTCAGCAATTCCAGCAGCAACAGCAGCAGTATCGTGCCCAGGACCGCCAGATCGTTCAGCAACCGCCACCGATCGTGCAACAACTCAATCCAAGCTGCCAGACGCAGATAATCGGCACCACCGCGGTGCGCAATTGCCGCTGACATCCAGTCGTTTTTCGTTTATTTAGCCGACTTATGTATTCGGAGCGCCCTGCGGCACAAGCGAAATGTTTGGTTTGCAACGATGCCTGGTCGCGGCTATGCGGCATTGCATCGACTGGATGACGAATGGCAGCCCCCAAGAAAAAGGCCGTCCGCAAGGCAAAGAAGGGCGACAGGATCCGCCAGGTGGCTGCTATTCCCTTTCGGCTGAACGCGCGCGGCGATATCGAGGTCATGCTGGTCACGTCGCGAACCACCAGGCGCTTCATCGTGCCCAAGGGATGGCCGATGAAAGGCAAGAACGGACGCAAGGCGGCGACCATCGAGGCGCAGGAGGAAGCTGGCGTGCTCGGCAAGGCGCTGAAGCAGCCGGCGGGCATCTATTCCTACTGGAAGCGGCTGGCCAACCGCTTTGTCCGCGTCGACGTCATCGTCTACCTGCTTGAGGTGACCGAGGAACTGGCCGACTGGCAGGAAGCAAAACGACGCCAGCGGGCCTGGCTGACCCCGGCCGACGCAGCCATGCTCATCGATGAACCCGACCTTTCGACGCTGGTGAAAAGCTTGAAGGTCCCCCAGCCCGTGACGGTCGATCAGGCCTAGAGCAAGATCAATCAGGCCTTGAGCAAAGAGCTCCGAGCCTGACTCGTCGGCGTCCGCCCGCGCCACCCGCCCCTTCGCGAGGACGCCTCCATGCTCGAGCAGTCGAGCCTCGCGGCGGACGCGCTGTCGTAGAACGCGTTTCTCGTTGGGAAGGCTCGCTCAGTTCAACTTGACCAGAACCACTCGGCGGTTCTTGGCGCGGCCCGCGTCGTCATCATTGCTGGCGACAGGCGCCATCATGCCGGCGCCGGCCGCGGTGAGCCGCGCCCCGTCGATGCCGTATTTCGCCACTAGCGCTGCCTTGACGGCTTGTGCCCGTCGCGACGAGAGGTCGAGATTGTAGTCGAAGGCGCCCTGGTTGTCGGTGTGGCCGACGACGATCACGGCCATCTTCGGGTCGTTGGCCAGCAGCGTCGAAATTTCCTTCAGTGTTGGTTCCGACTCCGGCTTGATGTCGGCCTTGTCGGTGTCGAAGAGGATGCCGTAGAGCGAAATGCTGCCGGTGGCGGAAAGCGAATCCGCCATCTTGGCCGCCTCGACGACCACCATCTTCTTGTCGCGTGCCTTGGGTTCCAGCACCTGGACGATGGCTATGGTGCGGCCGTTGAGTTCCTTGCAGTAGAGATCGCCGGTCATCGAATAGGTCTGCACGGTCACATAGGCGTCGCCGCCTTCCTGCGGCACCTTGGCCGAGAAATAACGCTGGTCATTGATGCCGGAGGTCAGTGCGCAGGCGCCATTCGAGAAGGCTGCGTCCTTCAGATCGCTCTCATGAAAGGAATACATCGTCAGGCTCATGTCGCCACCGCCGCCACTCGACGAACGGTCGGCGGCGCCGCCGCATTCCTCCTTCTTGCATTCGAACAGGATTTCGCCGCCCGCCGCCGCAATCACATCCTGATAGTTGCGCAGCACTTCGAGCGGCGAGCGCTCGGCCGGCAGCACATAGGCAATGCGGGTCAGGGCGCCTTCGACCTCGGCCTTCTTGTCAGGTGCAAAGACACGATTGTTCATCGCATCACGCGCATCCGGGTCGGCGCTCGGCTTGAGTGGCGACAGCGGCACGCTGAAATCGGTGAAGGCTAGTTTCTCGTATGAGACGATGAATGAGCCTTCGTAGCGCTTGGCGAGATGGTTGTCGGCGGCACCCTTGATATCGGCGGTCGGCACCGTCGCGTCGGCAGCGGCCAACCGCAATGTCAGCACGAGAACAAACCCCGCCCAGAAAAACGCCATGGCTATCGTCTTGAATGCACGCATCGATCATCCCCCTTCGCACTATGATCGATGCTAGCAGACCGGGTATGTCCAGTCGATGACGCCGCCGAGAGCATGATGCCGAAAAGTGCGAAGCGGTTTTTCGGGCGACATCATGCTCTATCCCTTTGATTTAGAGGCAGATTCAGATCTCAGGTCGGTCGATTCGACCTGAGATCTGAATCTGTCGCTAAGGTCACCGCGCCAGCAGGATGGTCGGGGCGTTATGGTAGGTGGTCTGCACCACTTCCCGGTAGCCGCACTTCGCCGCAACCCTCAGCGAAGCGGCGTTCTCCGGATCGATGATGCAGACGGTCTTCGCCCGCCCGAACGCGTCTTCGCCCCATGCGAGCACGCGGCCTACCACCTCGGTGGCGAAGCCTGCGCCGTGAACAGTCGGAACCAGCGCCCAGCCGGCCTCGGGAATGCCTTCGATCGACGGCTCCATATCGCGCTTCAGATCGTGAAAGCCGGCCTCGCCGATGAAACGGCCCGTCGCCTTCTCCTCGACTGCCCAGAAACCGTAGCCGAGCAGCGACCACAGGCCGGCGTGACGCAGGAAACGCATCCAGCTCTCCTCGCGCGTGCGCGGCTTGCCTCCGATGAAACGGGTGACGACGGGCTCGGTCCACATCGCGGCATAGGTGTCGAAATCGCCCAGCCGGTGTGCTCGCAGGATGGTTCGCTTCGTCTCGATGACCGGAGCGCTGGTCGCTTGTGGATTGTTCATGAGATCTGTCTCGCACGGATAGTCAGCGCTTAGCAAATCGCCGGCGCGGTGCAAGGGCCAGGGGCGATACGGGCCATCATTCAGGCGCCGCTCCTGGGATTTTCGCGCGACGGTGTTACTTTGACCGCAGTCTGATTCAGCACCTGCCGACGCCTCCCCTTTTAGGCGCGGCGGTGCCGTCAAACCAAGGGATAGAGCATGGACACCACCGATCTTGTGCTTGCCATTGCCCATCATGTGCTGGTGTTTTCGCTGGCGGGGATCATCGGCGCCGAATTCGTGCTGATCCGTGGCGATCTGGCCGCCGCGACGCTCAAGCGGCTCGCAGGCATCGACCGCCACTATGGCATCATCGCCGTGCTGATCATCGTCGTCGGCATCGGCCGTGTGTTCTATGGCCTCAAGGGCTGGGAATTCTACGTTTACAACTGGGTGTTCTGGGCCAAGATGACGGCGTTTGCCGTCGTCGGCCTGTTGTCGATCATCCCGACGATCCGCTTTGTTTCCTGGAATAGACAGGCGAGCGCCAGTCCCTCGTTCCAGGTGCCGGCGGCCGAGCTTGCGTCCGTGAAGAGCTACATCCGCGCCGAGGCCTTCATCTTCCTGCTCATCTCGGTCTTCGCTGCGGCGATGGCGCGCGGCTACGGCTATTAGCTAGAATAGGCCGTTTGGAGAGTTATGCCGTTGAGGCGAGCGGCGCGAGCTCGATCAGCGGTGCCGGCACATCGGTCGTCTTCACCTCTGCCTTGCAGATGTCGGCGATGACGCAGGCCGGGCAATCCGGCTTGCGCGCCTTGCAGACATAGCGGCCATGCAGGATCAGCCAGTGATGCGCGTGCCGCATATATTCGTCCGGGATGATCTTGAGCAGCCCCTGCTCGACCTGTTCCGGCGTATTGCCAGGGGCCAGCCCGAGCCGGTTGCCGAGGCGCAAAATATGGGTGTCGACCGCCATCGTGTGCTGGCCGAAAGCCATGTTGAGCACGACATTGGCGGTCTTGCGCCCGACGCCGGGCAGCTTGACCAATTGATCGCGCTCGTCGGGCACCTCGCCGCCATGGTCGCGGATCAACGCCTGCGACAGCGCAATCACATTCTTGGCTTTGTTGCGCCAGAGCCCGACGGTGCGGATATGCTCGCCGACCTTGGCTTCTCCCAGTGCCAGCATCTTCTGCGGCGTATCGGCGGCCCTGAACAGCGCCCGCGTCGCCTTGTTGACACCGGCGTCGGTTGCTTGCGCCGACAGCACCACCGCGACCAGCAGCGTGAACGCATTGACATGTTCGAGTTCACCCTTCGGCTCCGGCCGCTGGATCGAAAAGCGCCGGAATATCTCGTGCACTTCCGCCGGGCTGTAGCGCGAAGTGCTCCGCACCGGCTTCGGGCGCGGCTTGGCGTTCGACCCCTCGCGCCGGCCGGGCAGCAATTCTTTTTTGGACATGGAAGAATCTTTGGACTTGGGGCTCGCCATTTCCCTCCTATAATATCCCGCCATGAGCGACACAAACGCCTCGTTTCAGGCCGACGAACCATTCTTTCAGGCGCTACTGACCCCGCACCGGTCGCTGGGCCGGACAGGCTTCTTCATCCTGATGGGCGCGCTGCTGTTCGGCTGGCTGGTCACAGGCGCGTTTTTCCTGTCGCGCGGCGCCTGGCCGGTGTTCGGATTCTTCGGCCTCGACGTGGCCGGCGTCTACATCGCCTTTCGCCTCAACTACCGTGCTGCCCGCGCACGCGAGGAAGTGTCGGTTTCGCGCACCAGCCTCGACATCCGCAAGACGGCACCATCCGGTAAATCGGAAGCGCATCGCTTCAATCCGTTCTGGACGCGGTTTTCGATCGCCCGTCATGCCGAGATCGGGATCACAAGGATGACGGTGGAAGGCCAAGGCCAGAACGTGCCGATCGGATCTTTCCTGGACCCTGACTCCCGAGAAAGCTTTGCCACTGCCTTTTCACGCGCGCTGGCCACAGCCAAGGCGCGCTAAAGCAAAGCAACTCCGGAGAAAGCGCTGCGCGCTTGATCCCCGAGCAGCGAATCCGGCATCCGGCTCTCCAGCGCCTTGCCGTAGAGCGTAATCAGCAAGGTTTCCTTAGCGCCGGTGAGGGCTACTTTTTCGCCAGCCATGAGCGACTCCTGGCTCAAGATCCGAGTCTATCTGGGTATGCGCGGCCAGAAGGCAAGTTTCGGGTGGCGGTCACCGCCGCAAGGGGCGATATTCCGGCTCAAGGAGATAGTCCATGAGCACACACACAGCGGTCCTCAAAAAGGACATCACGCCTGAAGGTAGCGACTACGAAATCGTGCGCCGCGCCATCGAGAAGATCAGCCTCGACTATCGCGATCAGCCTTCCCTCGAAGAGCTGGCCGAGGAGGTCGGCGAGACGCCCACCGGCCTGCAAAAGCTCTTCACACGCTGGGCCGGCCTGTCGCCCAAGGCCTTCCTGCAGGCGGTGACATTGGATCATGCCCGCAGGCTGCTCGATTCAGGCATGCCGCTGCTTGAAACCTCGTTCGAATTGGGCATGTCGGGCCCTGGCCGGCTGCATGATCTTTTCGTCACCCACGAGGCGATGTCACCAGGCGACTACAAGACGCGCGGCGCCGGTCTCACCATCCGTTACGGCTATCATCCCTCGCCGTTCGGCACCGCCCTGATCATGTCCACCGACCGCGGACTTGCCGGCCTCGCCTTCAGCGATCCCGGCGAGGAGCGTGCTGCCTTCGCCGACATGTCCAGCCGTTGGCCAAACGCCATCTATGTCGAGGACATGGCTGCTACGGGCCCCTATGCCGCGCGCATATTCGACCCGACGCTGTGGCGCCCGGACCAGCCGCTGCATGTCGTCATGATCGGCACCGACTTCCAGGTTCGGGTCTGGGAGGCGCTGCTCAAGATCCCGATGGGCAAGGCCCGCACCTATTCCTCGATTGCTGCCAGCATCGGTGCGCCGTCCGCCAGCCGTGCGGTCGGTGCGGCGAACGGCGCCAACCCGCTCTCTTTCGTGGTTCCCTGCCACCGCGCTATCGGCAAATCCGGCGACCTCACCGGCTATCACTGGGGATTGACGCGCAAGCGCGCTATCCTGGGCTGGGAAGCGGGACAGGTGTCGTGAAATATCGATTTTTCGAGCTTTGCCGGAGAGATGTATAGATACCGATATATTACCAAGTATAAGTGCGATATCCGCGTCAATTTTATTTCTTGCAACCGGGGGCAACCTCCGGTTTTCCTGTTTGTTGTTTTTAGCATTTATTTCAGTTAACTCAAAATTAACTACGACAAAGTGATGATGACCCCTATTAATTCGGGCGATCCGAATTGATAGGAGGTCTCGATGACATGGTTTCGCGCCGCCCTCGGCGCAGCAATGCTGTTTGCCTGTCTTGCCCAACCCGTATTGGCCACGACGCAAAATGTCATTTTCAACGGCACGATCACGCCGACCTGTACGCTTGTTATTGCCACCAATGGCACGATGACAGTCAGCCCCGACCTGCAGTCACTCAGCTCCCACAACAGCGGCGGTTCTGCCGGAACCGTGACGCTGACAACTACCGGAGGCGTGTCGCTCAGCGTCGATCCGGTCACCACGACGACGGTACCTTCGGCGGACGTAACGTCGACGACCTGGACACCGACCTACTCCGCTGCGGGCACGCATTCTATCGTTGAAACCGGCTCGGCCACCAGCATCGGAACACCCGGCGCCGACCTCGTCTCGGTCAATCTCGCCGGCACCAAGGGTGGCAGCAACCGCTTCGCCTCCGGCAACTATCAAGCAACGGTAACGCTGCGCTGCGAATGACGCCGTAGCGATGGAGGGGTCCTTGAAACATGCTCGAATCCTGACGACGGCACTGGCCGTCGGATTGGCCCCCATTGCCGCCGAAGCCCAGTCGATGTCGCCGATGCGTGGCGAGGTCAACAGCTTCAGTGACGCCTTCGCTGTCCGCGTTTTCCCCGCCAATCCCTATGACCGGAAGATCCGGGTCGAAATCCACGTCTACGATCAGGATTTTCAGCCAGTAGACGCCAGGATCTCTCCGAATGTCTTCCAATTGGCTTCGCAGGCTTCACGTCCTGTCCTTGTGGTCGTGCCCTTCGACGGTGCCCCCGAGCGTAAAGTGCGTATCTGTACCGAAAGCATCCCCTTCCCCAATCAACAGACGCAGATAAGGGCACAGATATGCGGAAAGTTCTTTGGGCGCCGCAAATCCTGATAGTCGCGCTCGCGGCTGCTTCGGCGGGCATCTCGCCTGCGGTGGCCGAGGATGTCTACAACCTCAACCAAAACGAGAGCGGTTTCAACCTGCCCGGCGTCACCTTGCCCCAGGGCCAGGACGAGGTCCATGCCGCGGACGGCACCACTTGCCGTTCCGCAGTCTCCGGCACCGGCGCCTATGTCGATCTCGGCGTCATCAGAGGTAACAGCCAGTCGGACAACAGCGTTGCCACCTATGGCCGGGTTGTGATCCCGATCGGGCGTACGCCGAAGCGCGTCGACTGCAGCCGGCTCTACGAACTCGAGGTCGACCGCCTGCAACTGGAACTGAAACTGCTGAAGATGGGCCTTGGCGCCGACGGCCAGACGGCGAGCGTGGCCGCCAGCGCTCCCGCGGCCCCATCACCCGGATGGGCAAACGAAGGCTGGAGCATCAGGACCGGAAACGGCGATGGCAAGAAAAAGAAGAAGAAATAACCGTGCGCTGCTTGCGATGGCAGCATTTGCCGGCTTCTGCCTTCCGGTGCAAGCGGCGATCACCGGCACCTGCACCATCATGGTCGGGACGTCGGGAACAATGACCGCAAATCCCGCTATCGGCATACTGGGCTCCAAACAGGCTGGTGGATCCAGCGCCAGCGCCACCATCGTGGCAAGCTCACTGCTGTGCTCCTTGCTCGATCTGCTGGACTGCTATTCGGTTTCGGCGCCGGCGCCGGCCGCATTTACGTCCGCACCGAGCGGCGGCGACACCAACGTGACCTTCGCCTCAGTCTTCCGCCTCGATGGCTCGGGGGCCGACATCAACGGAAGTGCGCCGCAGCGGGTCGTCAACGGCACTCACACCATGCAGGTCGACCTCACCGCCACCAAGTCGAGCGGCATCTTTCCCGCCGGCAACTATCAGGGAGCGGTCACTGTGCGCTGCGAATAGGCCATGACGCATCAAATCGAGCTGGACCCTTCGCGCGGTCTGGCAAGCTGCGGCCTTACAGGTTAGCTTTCGCGCACGATTGGAAACGACCTTCGCCCGCGGGGACCAACGAGGACGCTCCGACACTTTGAATTTGGACTGCCAGGAGGCCTTGCTTGATTATCGTCATCGGCTCGATCAACCTCGACCTTATCGCCAATGTCGACCGCCTGCCGAGCCCCGGCGAGACGGTAGCCGGCTCGGCCTTCACCACCGCGCCCGGCGGCAAGGGCGCCAACCAGGCGCTGGCCGCCGCGCGCGCCGGCGCCTCGGTGCGCATGGTGGGGGCTGTCGGCAAGGACAGCTTCGCTGCCGACGCGCTGGCGCTGCTGCGCGACGGCAAGGTCGACCTGTCCGGTGTCGCTGAGACCCACGCCTCGACTGGCACGGCGCTGATCATGGTCGGCGACGACGGCGAGAACATCATCGCCGTGATACCGGGCGCCAACGCGTCCGTGGTACCCGGCGATCTCTCAAAGGCCTTCTTCAAACAGGGCGATGTCGTGCTGCTGCAGCATGAGATTCCGCTGGCGACCGTTGAAGCCGCCCTCGGCCAGGCAAGAGCGGCGGGGGCCATCACCGTGCTCAACACTGCACCCTTCCAGGGCGATGCAGCCGGCTTTCTCGGCAAGGCGGACTATGCCGTCGCCAACGAGACCGAATTCGATCTCTATGGCGAAGCACTGTCACTGCAAGGCCGCGACCGGGCGGCGCGCATGCGCGACTTTGCCGGGAAAACCGGCCGCACCATCGTCGTCACGCTTGGCGGCGACGGCGTGATGGCGGCGACGCCAAGCGACTTCCTGACCGTTCCGGCACTGAAGATCACGCCTGTCGACACGGTCGGTGCCGGCGACACGTTCTGCGGCTATTTCGCCGCCGGTCTGTCGTCCGGCCTTACGCTCGAACAGGCACTGGCGCGCGCCGGCGCGGCCGGCTCGCTAGCTTGCCTGAAGCCGGGCGCTCAGCCGGCGATCCCGCCGGCCAAGGATGTCGATCAGGCGCTGCAGGAAACCCGTTGAGATGCTGCGCCCTCGGACAAAGCATGCCGTGACGCCGGCCGGTGACATCTGCCGCCTGTCCGCCATCGAGCTCGCCGACGCGATCCGCCGGAAGACACTTTCCGCGCGCGAGGTGGTCACGGCATTCCTCGACCGCATCGAGGCGGTCAATCCGCTCGTCAACGCCATCGTCTCTTTGCGCGATCGCGGCGACATCCTGCGCGAAGCCGATGCGGCCGATGCCCGGCGGCAAGCAGGTGTCGAAACCGGGGCGCTGTTCGGCCTGCCTATCGCCATCAAGGACCTCGCCTCGACCACGGGCCTCAGAACCTCCTTCGGCTCGCCGATCTTCGCTGACTTCGTGCCGCAAGACGACGATTTCTTCGTCGAACGCATCCGCGACGCCGGCGCCATCATCATCGGCAAGACCAACGTCCCCGAATTCGGGCTTGGCTCCAACACCTACAACACCGTGTTCGGGCCGACGCTCAACGCCTTCGATCCGGCCCTGACAGCCGGCGGCTCGAGCGGCGGCGCGGCGGTGGCGCTGTCGCTCGACATGGTGCCGGTCGCCGATGGCAGCGATTTTGGCGGCTCGCTGCGCAACCCGGCCGCCTGGAACAATGTCTTTGGCTTCCGCCCGTCACAGGGACTTGTTCCCGGCGGACCGGACTTCGAGGTCTTTCATGCGCAGATGGGCGTCGACGGACCGATGGGCCGCAGCGTTCGCGACATGGCGTTGCTGCTCGATGTGCAGGCGGGCTACCATCCGCAGGCGCCTTTGTCCTATGAGAAACCGACGTCATTCCTCGGAGGGCTTGCAGCAAAAGCGACTGGCGGCCGCATCGCCTGGTTTGGTGACCTCGGCGGTTATCTGCCGGTCGAACCCGGCATCCTCAGCCTGTGCGAGGCAGCACTTGGCCGCTTTGCGGATGCGTCCTTCCCCAGCGAACCCCTGCTGCCGGATTTCGATTTCGAAGCGTTGTGGCAGGCCTTCGTGACGCTGCGGCAAGCCAGCAGCGGCTGTGCGCTCAAGACACACTATGACGACCCCGCGAAACGCCGCCTGCTCAAGCCCGAAGCCATCTGGGAAGTGGAGAACGCGATACGGCTGACGGCGCCGCAGATCCGCGCCGCCTCCGTCATCCGCACCTCCTGGCATCGAACGCTGCTGTCGCTCTTCGACCGCTATGATCTCATTGCGCTGCCGACCGCGCAGGTCTTCCCGTTCGATGTAAGCACGCATTGGCCCCGTGAGGTCGCCGGACGCGCGATGGACAGCTACCACCGCTGGATGCAGGTATCGGCGTTCGCCACGCTGGGCGGCTGCCCGGCGGTCAACGTGCCGGTCGGCTTCGACGACAAGGGCCGGCCGATGGGCATGCAGTTGATCGGCCGGCCGCGCGGCGATCTCGCCGTGCTTAAGGCGGCGGCGGCCTACGAGGCAACGATGCCCTGGCAGGCCGGCGCCTGAGCAGCATCGCGGCGTTTCGCGCACCGGCTTGCACCGTCAGCGCTGCCATGCATTGATTATCCTCAGCTGCGCCGCATCGGCGGCATTCCTAGAGCATGATCCCGAAAAGTGGGAACCGGTTTTCGGAAAAGATCATGCTCCAACAAACAGGGAAAAATCATGTCGCTCGAACTCTACGCCGCCTATGTCGTCGCTTGCATCGTCATCATCCTGGTGCCCGGTCCGACGGTCACGCTGGTCATCGCCAACAGCATCCGCCATGGCACCCGCGCCGGTCTCGCCAATGTCGCCGGCACGCAGGCCGGGCTTGCCGTGATGATCGCCATCGTCGGCATCGGCCTTAACACGCTGATTTCGGGCATGGGCCACTGGTTCGAATGGGTGCGGCTGATCGGCGCCGCCTATCTGATCTGGATGGGTGTCCAGATGTTCCGCTCAAAGGGCAAGTTGAACGCTGACGGGACCGCCAAGAAGCCGCGCGGGGGCTTCTTCCTGCAGGGTCTGCTGGTGGCGCTCAGCAACCCCAAGACGCTGATTTTCTTCGGCGCCTTCTTTCCGCAGTTCATTTCGCCACAAGGCAACTATTCGCTGCAGATCGCCGTCATGGGCCTCACCGCCATGATCTTCGCGGCCATGTCGGATTCGACCTATGCGCTGGCCGCCGGCCGCGCCGGACGCCTGCTATCGGCCAGCCGCATCAAGCTCATGTCCAGGATCAGCGGCAGCTTCATGGTCGGTGGCGGCCTGTGGCTGGCGTTCTCACGGTCGAAGTAGGACCGCCTCACCTTCTCCCCTTGTGGGTCCCATAAGGGGAGAAGGCAAAGAGGGCCCTAAAGCCGCCCCAACCTCTCCACCAGCAGGGCGAAAAACCCATCATGGTCGATGTCGCGCATCACCATGGCGTTCTTCGGCCGTTTGGTGACGCCCCACCAGTCGATCACGGTCATGCCCATGGTCAGTTCCGAGGCGGTTTCCACGCTGACATTGCAGTTGCGACCCCTGAAGAGTTCAGGCTTCAGAAGATAAGCGATGACGCAGGGGTCGTGCAGGGGTCCGCCATCGGTGCCGTATTTCTCCTCGTCGAAGCGCTCGAAGAATTCCAGCATTTCCGCGGTTGCGGTGCCGACCTTTGTGCCGAGCGCACGGAAAGTCTGCGTGCGCTTGGCGGTGGTCAGCGCCTTGTGGGTGACGTCGAGCGGCATCATCACGATCGGAATGCCGGATTTAAGCACGACATCGGCGGCATGCGGATCGACATAGATGTTGAATTCGGCGGCCGGCGTGACGTTGCCCCCTTCGAAGAAGCCGCCCCCCATCAGCACGATTTCCTTGATGCGCGGTGCGATGCGCGGCTCGCGGATCAGCGCCAGCGCAATGTTGGTCAGCGGACCGAGCGGGCAAAGCGTGATCGTGCCGCTCTCTTCCTTCATCAGCGTCTCGACGATGAAATCGACCGCATACTGGTCCTGCAGCTTCATCGTCGGTTCGGGGAGTTGCGGGCCATTGAGACCGGTTTTGCCATGCACTTCCTCGGCGGTGACCAGTTCGCGCATCAGCGGTCGGATAGCGCCGGCATAGACCTTGATATCCGGGCGGCCAGCCAGCTCGCAGATCTTGCGGGCATTCTTTTCGGTAAGTTTCAGCGGCACGTTGCCGGCAACGGCGGTGATGCCGACGATCTCCAGCTCGGAGCTGCCGAGCGCCAGCAAAATGGCGACGGCATCATCCTGGCCGGGATCCGTGTCGATGATGATCTTGCGTGATTGGGGCATTTCAATTCCTTGTTTGGCGAGGCCATGGACTTTGAATGGATCTGATCGAAACATCCAAACGACGCCGAAGCGGCCGCGAGCTGCCACGTCGAACCGCTCGACCTGGGAAGACAATCCCGGCCTGCGCGCTTCTCCCTGCATCTGCTCGCCGTTTCAAGCGCCATGCCGATCATTCCTGTGAGTCCACGACCTGGTCTTTTTGGGCGGGTCTATTGACGGCTTGAACTTGGTCGCGGGGCGGACCATATCAAGGCCATCGGGAAAAATGCCATCTGGGTTTTTCCACTTGATGTCGCTCTTGAGAGGACAGTGTAACATGAGCCGAATGACGCCTTTTTCCAGCCCGCTTCTCCTTGGTTTCGACGCCATGGAAAAGACCCTGGAACGTTTGGCGAAGTCCGGTGACAGCTATCCTCCATACAACATCGAACGCCTAAGCGGCGCCGACGGCAAGACCGAAAGGTTACGCATCACATTGGCGGTCGCCGGTTTCGCCGAAAGCGATCTCGATGTCACAACGGAGGAAAACCAGTTGGTCGTGCGAGGCCGTCAGACTGACGACACCGAGCGCGAATTTCTTCATCGCGGCATCGCCGCGCGCCAGTTCCAGCGCTGTTTCGTGCTGGCCGACGGCATGCGGGTGATCGCGGCGGAGCTGAAGAACGGCCTTTTGTCGATCGATCTCGATCGGCCGGAGTCCGAACGGCTGGTACGGAAAATAAATATATCGGTGAAAGACTAATCTTTACCGATGGCTCTCATGCGGGATGGCCTTGAGCGGCGTCCTCGCGCCAAGGAGGCTTTGAAATGACCAGAACTGAAAATATCACCATGACCAATGGCGAATTCGCGCATCTCGGCGAGGGCTCGGTCGCTTATCTCAGAAAGGTCTCGAGCGACGAATTGCTCGGCCGGTTCCCCAACCTCGGCGAAATCGCGCCCGGCATGGAACTGTGGGCGCTGTTTGCCGCCAATGGTCAGCCGATCCTGCTTTCCGATGCGCGTGACCGTGCACTGGCCGGCGCCATGGAAAACGACCTGACCACGGTCGCCATTCACTGAGGTGATCCCAATCGAAACGAGCAGGGCCGTCCGTGGCGGCCCTTGCGAGGATTTCGTCCTGAGTTCAGGCCGCGTGTGAGGCCTGGGTGTCCGACAAAAGCGCGTGAATTGCCGCGGCGTCGCGTGTGCCCCTGATCTTGGCCACAGTGTCGGCGTCGCGCAGCACCCGCGCGATGCGCGACAGGGCCTTGAGATGATCGGCGCCCGCACCTTCCGGCGCCAGCAGCAGGAACACCAGGTCGACCGGCTGATCGTCGAGCGACTCGAAATCCACCGGCGTCTCCAGCCGCGCCAAAACTCCCGCGATGCGCTTCACGCCGGCCAGCTTGCCGTGCGGAATGGCGATGCCGTTGCCGACGCCGGTCGAGCCCAGCCGTTCACGCTGCAGGATGGTGTCGAACACCTCCCGTTCCGGAATGCCGGAAATCGCCGCTGCCCGTTCGGACAGCAGTTGCAGCAGCTGCTTCTTGGAGTTCGCCTTCAACGCCGGCAGTATCGCCGGAACGTTGATAAGATCGCTCAGATCCATGCTTGAAATCCCTTGTTCGCCTGCCGTCACCGGTCCCCACCCCTCGTGCGGCCGGCTCTTATCCCAGTGCGACCGTGGTCGTCACGTCCGTGCGATCCTTGTCGTCACGCTTGTGCGACCTTGGTCGTGAACGGGTCGATCCAGCCGATGTTTCCATCGGGCCGGCGATAGACGATGTTGAGACGGTCGTTTCCGGCGTTGCGGAAGACGAAGACCGGGCTGTCCTTGTTGTCGAGCTCGATGACCGCCGACGCCACCGACATGGTCTTCAGCGTCATGGTCGATTCGGCGACGATAGCCGGTGCGAAATTCTCCGGAATATCCTCGTCGTCGTCCGCAAGCGGCGCCATCACCGTGTAGGCAATGTCGGTCGGTTCGCCATTTGCGGCACCCGAACTGTGCGACTTCAGTCGCCGCTTGTAGCGCCTAAGGCGGGTCTCCAGACGATCCGCCGCGGCCTCGAAGGCCAATGTCGGATCCTGGGCATCGCCGGTAGCCTGCAGCGAAGCGCCGGAATCCAGCCGGATCATGCAATCCGCCGAATAGCGCGAGCCCGATTTGATGACCGTGACGTGACCGGCAAAGCCGCGATCGAAATATTTGCCGATCGCTTCGCCGACACGATCATTGATGCGTGTGCGGAACGCATCGCCGATATCCATGTGTTTTCCCGATATGCGCAGATTCATCTGAAAACTGACCTTCCTTGCTCAGGCTTCAAACTGGCCCGAGTTTATACTCGTGATCCGTGCGCACAAGCTTTGCGGCGTCACTCGCGCCGATTTTAAATCCGAACTTTCCGGTTGATCACAAGCCGCCTTTTGACCGTCCCGAGGCCAACGTCGTGACGGACCATCCGCATGCAGGCATCTAGCCCGTCTCATGCGGGCGGGCTTCTAGCCACTTCACCGCGGCTTGTCAATGAAGTGCTGGCCTGAGGAAAGTCGAACCGCGTCAGCGCCCGGCGCTGGCCATTGCCCGTTTCTCGCGCCGGCGCTGCACCGAGGAGGGAATATTCATTCCTTCCCGGTACTTGGCGACCGTACGCCTGGCAATATCGACACCACTCTCCCGCAGCATGTCGACGATCGCATCGTCGGAAAGTACGTCGACGGGTTTTTCCTCGTCGATCAGTTGCTTGATGCGGTCACGCACGGCTTCCGAGGAATGCGCGTCACCGCCGCCCGACGCCGCGATCGAGGCGGTGAAGAAGTAACGCAGTTCGAACACGCCGCGCGGCGTCAGCATGTATTTGTTGGCGGTGACCCGACTGACCGTCGATTCGTGCATGCCGATGGCATCGGCCACCGTGCGTAGGTTGAGCGGCTTCAACTGGCGCACGCCATGGACGAGGAAGGCATCCTGCTGACGCACGATTTCCGAGGCCACCTTAAGAATCGTCTTCGCCCGCTGGTCGAGACTGCGTGTCAGCCAGTTGGCGTTCTGCAGGCATTCGGCCAGAAAATCCTTTTCGGCCTGGTTCTTCGCCTGCGGCGAGACCTGGGCGAAATAGATATGATCGACCAGCACGCGCGGCAGCGTTTCGGCATTGAGTTCTACCGTCCAGCTGCCGTCATTGGCGGCACGCACCTCGACATCGGCGACGATCGCATCGCTGGCGCCACCCGAAAATGCCATACCGGGCCGGGGATCGAGCGCCCGGATCTCGGCCAGCATGTCGAGCAGATCCTCCTCGTCGACGCCGCAGATCCGTTTCAGCGCGTGGAAATCACGCCGCGCCAGGAGTTCGAGATTGGCGATCAGCGCCGTCATCGCCGGATCGAGCCGGTCCCGCACGGCAAGCTGCAGCGACAGGCATTCGGCAAGGTCGCGGGCAAACAGGCCGGCCGGCTCGAAGGTCTGGCACACCGCCAGTACCTTCCCCACTGCGGCGGCGTCCGTACCGATACGGGCGGCGATCTCGGCCAGGTCGGCGCGCAGATAACCGGCCTCGTCGAGGCCATCGGCCAGGTCGGCGGCGATCGACCGTGCCGTCGTATCGGCAAAGGCAAGCGCGACCTGTTCGCCGACATGGTCACGCAGCGTGATCGCCGCGGCCGCCATGTCGCCGGCGTCTAAACCTTCGGATGAGGAACTCGCGCCATTGCCGGAAGCAGATTTCCATTGCGCCGTCAGGTCGGGACCGAGCCGCTCGCTGGTTCCCGGGTCGTCGGGAAACAGGTTTTCCAGCGATGTGTCGAGCTTGTCCGAAATCGCTTCGGCGCTCCACTGCATTTCGTTTTCGAACCAGTCGCCTTCGGTGGTGGCCTGCGGCTCCGCCTCGACCTTCTGCGCCTGTTCGCTGGCGGCATCGTCCTGCGGCTCGGCGCGCTCAAGCAGCGGGTTGCGCTCGATTTCCTCGTCGATGAAATGCTCGAGTTCGACATGGGTGAACTGCAGCAGCCGAATCGACTGCATCAGCTGCGGCGTCATCACCAGCGACTGTGATTGTCGTAGCTGTAGTTTGGCCGCCAATGCCATGGTTCGGTTTCAAACGCCTCGTCTACGCATCCGGACTTCCGGAGAACAATTTTTGCAGCCGGTCATAGAAACTGGCCCGGCTTTTGCTTGTCAAGGCAATTGCTAGCAAAACCCACTTACCGGAGCGTTATCGCGGAGCAAAATCGAGGAAAAAAGCCCCGCGAGCGCAAAAAAATCGCGTCAGGAAACAAATTTCACGCTCAGAGCGTAAAACCCTCGCCGAGGTAAAGCCGCCGCACATCGGCGTTTGCAACCACTTCGTCGGCCCGACCGTGGGTCAGCACCTGGCCGGCATGGATGATATAGGCGCGGTCGATCAGGCCAAGCGTTTCGCGCACATTGTGGTCGGTGATGAGGACGCCGATGCCGCGCGCTGTCAGGTGGCGCACCAATTGCTGGATATCGGCGACGGCGATCGGATCGATACCGGCAAAAGGCTCGTCGAGCAGCATGTAGGCCGGACGGGTCGCCAGCGCACGCGCGATTTCCAGGCGCCGCCGCTCGCCGCCGGAGAGCGACATGGACGGCGACTTGCGCAGATGGCTGATGTGGAATTCCTCAAGCAACTCGTCGAGATTGCGTTCGCGCACCTTGCGGTCTTTTTCGACCACTTCCAGCACGGCGCGGATGTTCTGCTCGACATTGAGGCCGCGGAAGATCGAGGCCTCTTGCGGCAGATAGCCGATGCCGAGGCGGGCGCGACGGTACATCGGCATCGAGGTCACGTCGAAGCCATCGATCTCGATCGTGCCTTCATCCACAGGCACCAGGCCCGTGACCATGTAGAAACAGGTCGTCTTGCCGGCGCCGTTGGGCCCGAGCAGTCCGACGGCCTCGCCGGCGCGCACGCCGATGGTGACGCCGCTGACGACCTTGCGGCCCTTGTAGCTCTTGGTCAGACCCTTGGCGATCAGGGTTCCCTTGAACTTTCCCGTATCGACGGTCACCGTGGTCGGCGCCGAAAGCTTGCCGGCGGCCCGTCCCGGAAGACGCGCCGTCAGCGACGACAGGCTGGCCATCAGGGGTTCGTCGCTCCCGATTTCGGCGGCGGGGTGATCGACATCTGGACGCGTTGACCAGCGCATGGATCGACCTGAGCCAGCCCGCTTTTCATCTGAACTGTGAGCTTGCAGCCGACCAGGACGTTGTCGTTTTGCGACAGAACGACCTTTTTGCCCGAAAGCACCAGAACCTGGCTCTTCATATCGAAGCTGCCTTGATCGCCGGTCGCGACCTGCGCATCCGACTTGATGTAGACCTTGTCGGATATCTCCATGTGATCGATGTTGGCCGAACCGGTCATCGCCGCCGCGCCGGCCGCTTCCGTGCCTTTGCCGCCGGCGTTGGAATCCTTGACGTAATAGACCATCATCTTGCCGGCCTTCATCAATGTCGGCCCCTGGACGACGCTGACATTGCCGGTGAAGATGGCGACACTGTCGGCCTGACGGACTTCCAGCTTGTCGCTTTCGATCTGGATCGGTTTGTCGCCGGACAGCTTGAGACCTGATTGGCTGGTGGTCTGCGCCAATGACGGCGCCAGTCCGAGCAGCAGCAACGCTGAAGTTGCAGCCGCGAGCCGCGTCGAACTACTGAGCCGCATTGGTTTCTCCGCTGTTTCCCTCTGCCGTTTTCAAGGCGGCGGAATCGATATTGACGCGCACTTTGCTTTCGAAAACCAGAACCTTGCCATTGTCCCGGACCGACATCGAATCCGCTGTTATCCGCGAACCGCCTCGGCTGACATCGACGGGATCTCCCGTCTTCATAGTGCCTTTGCCCATGTCGAGGAAGACAGATTTGAAATTGGCCTGCATGCCGTCGCTTGTGGTGATCGTCACGTCGCTTGTCAGGTTCATCGTGTTGCCGTCACGATCGTAAGTGCCATGCGAAGCCTTGATTGCAGCGACATTGTCAGGCGCGATCGGCACCTTGGCATCGATGCCTTCCAGTTCGATGATGCCTTGCGTGCCGACATCCTGAATGGCCCGCAGCGCGGTCATCGAATAGGGCTGCTTCTGCTTGGTGAAACCGTTTAGCTTAGGATTGGCCATCACCAGCTTGCCGTTGGAAAAGGCCGTGCCATCCGCCTGGACCGTGACGGAGACGGGTGCGGCGAGATAGGAATAGACCGGGAAAGCGATGGCAATCAGTGCCGCTACCAGCGGCACGGCGAATTTGAGAACGCGCACGCGGCGCGAATGACGCCGCGCGCGGTCGAAAGCGTCGCCGCGCGTCCGGCCGTCCGCCGGGGGAGCCAACTCCATCTCGGCGTTGGTCGGTTCAATCGGTCGCGCTAACATTCACTGCTTTCTTCTAAACCCCTGCCCGCCCGGAGCACCGCCTATAGGTGGGACGCCGGCGCCTTCAAGCAAGCACAAGCCCATGAAAACTGCAAAAATGTGACAGCCGCTCTTGTACAGATGAAAACGAGATCCGCACAACCGCACGTTCTCCATAGCAGAAACAGACACGCGGCGTAAAATTATATCCGCCATCGGTCGCGCTGCGCGCCTCGTGGCGACTGCACAAATACGTGAGCAGAAAGGGGTGGGAGCCCGTCTAGCCGTCCTACTCGATTGCCGACGCGGGTGGCCATCGCCCCTGCTGAGTGAATTGTCTCGCCATGCGCAAGAGAGAATTGCTTCCCGACAGGAGGATCATGGTCTAAAAGCGTCTCCTCCCGCCGACTGAAAGGCTGACCATGGCACCGAGAGCCGACGACCTGATCGACCGCCGCCGCTTGCGGCGCAAGCTGACATTCTGGCGCGTTGCCGCGATCGGCATCGTAGCCCTCGGGGTGATCGCGCTTTCAGCCTGGTTCTATGGCGACGATTTCGGCGGCTCGGTGGTCGACCATATCGCCAAGGTCAAGATCGAAGGCACGATCACCGAGGACGAGGAACTGATCAAGCGGCTGGAAACCATTCGCCTGTCATCGAAGGTGAAAGGCGTGATCCTGTCGATCGATTCGCCTGGCGGCACCACGGTCGGCGGTGAATCGATCTATGACGAGGTGCGCAAGCTGGCCGGCGACAAACCTGTCGTGGCCGAAGTCGGCACGCTCGCCGCATCGGCGGGCTATATGATCGCCAGTGCCGCCGATCATATCGTTGCCCGCAAGACCTCGATCGTCGGCTCGATCGGCGTCCTGATCCAGTATCCCGACGTCAGCGGCCTGATGGACAAGCTCGGCGTCAAGCTGGAGGAAGTGAAATCCTCGCCGCTGAAAGCTGCGCCCTCTCCCTTCAAGGCGACCAATGACGACGAGCGCGCCATGGTCCGCAAGCTCATCCTCGACAGCTACGACTGGTTTGTCGGCATCGTTGCCGAGCGCCGCAAGATGACCCGCGAACAGGCGCTGGCACTTGCCGACGGCTCGATCTTCACCGGTCGCCAGGGTGTCGCCAACGGACTGATCGACGCCGTCGGCGGCGAGACCGAAGCCGTCAACTGGCTGGCGACCAAGGGCGTCGATGCCAAACTCGAGGTCGTCGAATGGAAAGACACCGGACGGCGGGGCGGCTTCCTATTCTCCAAGGCGATGGCGCAGACGATCGGCAGCGCGCTCGGCCTGCCGGCCTCCAGCGGCGACATCATCCATGAACTCGGCGCCGACCGCTTGTTTCTTGACGGTCTCGTTTCCGTCTGGCACCCTTGAGATGCCGCTTGGGGCAAGTGAAAAAAGCAAATAAAATCATCCTCATAATTTTGACCGCACTGCTTTCACGGGGATCCGTCTCATGATCAAGTCCGAACTTGTGCAGATTATTGCCACGCGCAATCCGCATCTTTTCCTACGCGACGTCGAAAACATCGTCGGCGCGATCTTCGATGAAATCACCGACGCCCTTGCCGAAGGCAACCGGGTCGAGCTGCGCGGCTTCGGTGCTTTTTCGGTGAAAAACCGTCCCGCCCGCACCGGCCGCAACCCGCGCACCGGCGAATCCGTCGAGGTCGAGGAGAAATGGGTGCCGTTCTTCAAGACCGGCAAGGAACTGCGTGAAAGGCTGAACGGCGGCAAGTAGGCGGGCGTCTGCGCCAGACGGCCTCCCGGAGAGGCCAGCTTCCGACGGAAAACATCATGTTCAATCGCTTCGTCCTCATCGTGATCTTCGTGCCCCTTGCGATCATCCTGATCGCACTCGCCGTTGCCAATCGCGAACTGGTTGCCTTCACGCTGGATCCGTTCAATCCCGGCAATCCGAAGCTGACGTTGACGCTGCCGCTGTTCATCTTTCTGTTCCTGGCCCTCGCCATCGGCATGATCGTTGGCAGCCTGGCAACCTGGGTCAAGCAGGGCCGCTATCGCAAGCTGGCGCGCCAGCGCGGCATAGAGGCCGAGAACCTGCGCCAGGCGGTCAGCCGCGTGCCGGCGGCGGCGAAAGGCCCGGACCAAGGATCGGCCCAAGGGGCGGCATTGCCGAAGCCGACCACTTGAACCGCCCGTCGGCGGTTTTGTCCCCACGGAGTTTTTCATGCTGACCATTTCGGCCGCAGAGGTTGACCACGCGCTGACCTTTCCCGGACTGGTCGAGACGCTGCGCACGGCGTTTCGCGAGGGTGCGGTGCAGCCGGTCAGGCATCATCATACGATCGAGCGGCCCGATGGTGCGGCCTCCACCTTGCTTTTGATGCCGGCCTGGACCGATTTCAACGCGGCCGGAACGTCGACTGGTGGTCACGTCGGCGTCAAGATTGTCACCGTCTCACCCGACAACAACGCCGTCGGCAAGCCTGCGGTGATGGGGCTCTACCTCCTGCTCAATGGCGCCACCGGCGAGCCCGAGGCGTTGATCGACGGGCAGCGGCTGACTCAGTGGCGCACCGCCTGCGCTTCGGCGCTCGCGGCCTCCTATCTCGCCCGCGGCGATGCCTCGCGGCTGCTTGTGGTCGGAGCGGGCGCGCTGTCGCCTTTCCTCGCCAAGGCGCATAGCGCCGTGCGGCCGATCAAATCCATCCGCATCTGGAACCGCACCCCGGCCAATGCCGAGAAGGTCGCGGCCAATCTGCGGGCCGAAGGCTTCGCCGCCAGCGCCGCCACCGATCTCGATGCCGAGCTTCAGCAGGCCGACATCGTCTCGTCGGCGACGATCACGACGACGCCGCTGATCAAGGGCACACTGTTGCGGCCGGGAACACATGTCGACCTGGTCGGCGGCTTTACGCCGACGATGCGCGAAAGCGATGATGACGCGATCGCGCTTGCCCGCGTCTTTGTCGACACCCGCGCCGGCGCCACCAAGGAGGCTGGCGACATCGTCCAGCCGCTCGCCTCCGGCGTATTGAAGCCGGAAGCCATTGTCGCCGATCTGCATGAACTCGCACGCGGCCAGAAGAAAGGCCGCGAGAGCGCTGGTGAGATCACGCTGTTCAAATCGGTCGGCGCAGCGCTCGAAGACCTTGCTGCCGGCATAGCGGTCTATGACGTGCTCAAGCCCTAGTTCGCCGATACAGCCATTTTGGCGCCCATCGCTTCGGCGATCAGCGAAAAATCATGCGCGCTGATCGGGAAGAGGCCAAACCGAAGCTGATAGCCCCAATTCGACTTCCCCGCGCTGAAGTCCAGCCTGTCGAGCAGCGGCTTGATGGGCGTCTCCTCGGCCTTTGCCCACTCGACATCGCGACGGAACGGCGTGAAGCCGCCGCCCATGTCGCCCTGATAGGGTTCGCCTTCCCGCACCGTGCCGATCGCGGTGAAAGCTTGCAAGCCGTCCTTTTCGCCGAAAATGGTGGTCGGCGAATAATAGACGATGCCGTCGCCGGGCCGGACGCGGCGCAGCGGTGCCGCCTTGCCGTGGTTGACCTGCATGAAGCCGACCTGGCGGCCGCGCCTGACATGTTCAGCCGAGGCTACCGCGATCCAGTATGCTCTCATTTCTGTCCTCCATTGGCCTGTTCCCCGTCGGACAGCCAGCAGACTCGCAGCCGATGATTATCGGGATCGAGCGCAACGAAGGTGCGGCCGAAATCCATGTCGGTCGGCGTCTGCAGTATCTTCAGCCCGCGACCGGACCAGTCGGCATGGACGGTATCGACCGCATCGGGCGTGTCCAGCGCGAAGACGATCTCGGCGCCGCCGCCTGCCGCGGCGGCTGCCGGCTCGACCGTATGGCGCGACCAGAGGCCGAGCTTGAAGCCCGCATCGAGCACGAACAGCACGAAGGTGGGCGAACTTTCGACCGGCTCACGGCCGAGCAGCGCACTGTAGAAGGCGCCGCTCTGCTGCGGCTGGTCGACATAGAGGATGACGAAATTCGGGGTGGTCATGTCCGCTCTCCACGGTTCAGGTTTCGATCTGCCGCCGAACATAGGATAACATACTGTCAGTTTCTGGCAGTAGCCGTCATGGACTGCGCGATTTGTCGAGCGTCGCCCGCCATTCCTTGAGCAGCACTTGGCGGCGGCGCGGATAGCGCATGTCTGTTGCCTGAAGTGCTTCGATGCGATCGGCGCGAAAATGCCGGAAATCCTGGCGCATCTCACACCAGGCCACCACCACCCGCACCTTGTCGAAGAAGCCAAGGGCAAACGGCCAGACCACGCGCTCGGACGCGGCGCCGGCCGCGTCGCGGTAGAGGAAGCCGAGCTTGCGCTCGTTGCGGATGGCCTGCCGCACGATACCGAGATCGATGCCCTCGACGGCCGCGGCCGGAGGCCCGACCAACAACGTGCTCGCGTCGAGATCCTCGCGCAGATCGTCCGGCAGCACGGCGGCGATCTTGGCCAGCGCGTTGGCGGCAGCAGCCGAGAGACGCTGGTCCGGCTGCTTGGCGACCCAGCGCGAGCCAAGCACGATGGCTTCGATCTCCTCGTCGCTGAACATCAGCGGCGGCAGCATGAAGCCTGGCTTGAGCACATAGCCCAGCCCCGCCTCCCCCTCGATCGGCGCACCCTGGCCCTGCAGCGTCGCGATGTCGCGGTAGAGCGTGCGGATCGAAATCCCGAGCTCATCGGCCAGAGCCTGCCCGCTCACCGGCCGGCGGTGCCGGCGCAGCGTCTGGATCAGGTCGAGCAGGCGTTCGGAGCGGGACATCCGGCAGATTTGCCTGTTTCTTTGACTTTGGTCCATCGCCGGCCGACATAAACTGAAGAGGCTGGCGCGTCGGACTTGGTTGCGAAGCGGGTTGCCCTATGTCAAAAGCGGCCACGCCGCTCGGAGTTGCTCCTGCTTGAAGTCTTTTCGCGACAAACGCCGCGACAACCGTCCGCATCCATCCGCGAAGGGTGCGGCGGAGGTGTCACGTCCGCGTACCGGCCAGGTTCCTGCCGGACCGGACGCCCAGCCGCGCCAACAGCATGAGGCGAAAGCGGGCAACCGGTCCGAGCCGAAATCGGCGCCACGCGTCCTTGCCCGCCGCGCCGGCACCTTGCCCGCTGAGCATCTTCCGGTGATCCTCGAAGTGGCGCCCAATGCCGATTATGCGCTGCTCGACAGTGGCGCCGGCCAAAAGCTCGAACAATACGGCCCTTACCGGATCGTGCGGCCTGAAGGTCAGGCAATCTGGCAAAAGGCCATGCCGGCAAAAGACTGGGAGCGCGCCGACGCCGTCTTCACCGGTGACGTCGACGAGGAAGGCATCGGCCGCTGGCGCTTCCCTAAGATGCCGCTCGGCGAGACCTGGCCGATGAAACATGACGGCATCGACTATCTCGGCCGTTTCACCTCGTTTCGCCATGTCGGCGTCTTTCCCGAGCAGGCTTCTCACTGGGACCACATGGCCGGGCTGATCGCGGCTGCGAAGCGGCCGGTCAAGGTGCTGAACCTATTCGGCTATACGGGTCTTGCCTCGCTGGTTGCGGCTCGTGCCGGCGCCGAGGTCACCCATGTCGATGCCTCGAAGAAGGCGATCGGCTGGGCTCGCGAAAACCAGGAGATGGCGGGCCTCGGCAGCAAGCCGATACGCTGGATCGTCGACGACGCGGTGAAATTCGCCGAGCGCGAGGAGCGTCGCGGCAGCCGCTACGACATCATCCTGTTCGATCCACCGGCCTATGGCCGCGGTCCCAAGGGCGAGGTCTGGCAATTGTTCGAGGATTTGCCTGATTTGACCGACCTATGCCGCGCGATCTTGACCCCGAAGCCGCTTGCCGTTGTGCTGACCGCCTATTCGATCCGCGCCTCCTTCTTCGCCATCCATGCCCTGATGCGCGACACCTTTGCCGGCATGGGCGGCAAGGTCGAATCGGGTGAGCTGATCATCCGCGAAAAATCCGCCGGCCGGGCGCTTTCGACCTCATTGTTTTCGCGTTGGGTGGCCTGAATGAACGAGCGGCATGCAGGCGCACCCGGGCAGGTGAAGGAAGTCACCAGCCTCGCCAATCCGCTGGTCAAGGACATCAAGGCGCTCGCGCAGAAGAAATTCCGCGACCAGCAGAACGCCTTCATGGCCGAGGGACTGAAGCTGGTTATCGATGCGCTCGATCTCGGCTGGCAGATCAGGACATTGGTTTTCGCCAAGGCCGGGCGTGGCAACGCGGCGGTGGAGAAGGTCGCCGCTCGCACGGTTGCCGCCGGCGGCATGGTGCTCGAAGTGTCGGAAAAGGTGCTGGTCGCCATCACCCGTCGCGACAATCCGCAAATGGTAGTCGGCGTCTTTTCGCAAAAATTCCTGGCCCTGCAGGATGTCCGCGCCGACAATGGCGATGTCTGGGTGGCGCTCGACCGGGTGCGCGATCCCGGCAATCTCGGCACCGTCATCCGCACCATCGATGCCGTCGGAGCCAAGGGCGTCATCCTGGTCGGCGACACCACCGATCCTTTTTCCGTGGAGACGGTGCGCGCCACCATGGGTTCGATCTTTGCCGTGCCGGTGGCCAAAGCGACGACCGAGGCTTTCCTCGCCTGGCGAGGCGGCTTTTCAGGCCTCGTCGCCGGCACCCACCTGAAGGGCGCGGTCGACTACCGCTCGGTCGATTTTTCCCGCGGGCCCGTGCTGCTGATGATGGGCAACGAGCAGCAGGGGCTGCCCGAAAGCCTGGCTGCGAGTTGCGACAGGCTGCTCAGAATTCCGCAAGCGGGCCGTGCCGATTCGCTTAACCTGGCCGTTGCCACCGGCGTCATGCTGTTCGAGATCCGGCGCGGCGCACTGAAGCTCGAACCAATCGTGGACCAGCAATGAAAGTTGCCCACCCGTGAGATCATGGTCTCCCTACGCGTTGCTCGTCGTCGCGGCCATAGCGCTCGACCAATGGGTAAAACACCTGGTCGAGACCGGTCTCGCCTTTCAGGAAAAGCTCGACCTGGTGCCCTTCCTGGCGCTGTTTCGCACCTACAATACCGGCATCGCCTTCTCGATGTTCTCGTCCTTCGGCGACACCGGGTTGATCGTCATCTCGCTTGCGGTCGTCGCATTCGTGCTGTTCCTGGCGACGCGGATCGCGCCGTCCCAGATCCTTGCCCGCGCCGGCTTTGCGCTGATCGTCGGCGGCGCCCTCGGCAATCTGATCGACCGCGCCGTCTACGGTCACGTCATCGACTACGTCCTGTTCCACACGCCGGTCTGGTCCTTCGCCGTCTTCAATCTTGCCGACGCCTTCATCTCGGTCGGCGCGGCACTGGTCGTCTTCGACGAACTGTTCGGCTGGCGGCGCGAGCCAAAGCCTTCAAACGCCAAGTCTTCCAAAGATTGACCTCACGCGGCCGGCGCCGCACAGTTCATGTCGCCAAGCAGACGCGGAGAAAGAGATGTCCGAAACCTTCAAAGCCATCGTCGTTTCGCGTGACGCCGAGAAAAAGCAGTCGGTAACCGTGACCGATCTCACCGAAGCTGACCTGATGGAAGGCGATGTCACCATCGCGGTCGAGGCGACGACCGTGAATTACAAGGATGGTCTGGCGATCACAGGCAAAGCGCCGGTGATCCGCCGCTGGCCGCTGGTGCCGGGCATCGATTTCGCCGGCACTGTCATCTCGTCCTCTCATCCCGACTGGCGGGCTGGAGACAAAGCCATCCTGAACGGCTGGGGCGTCGGTGAAACCCATTTCGGTGCCTATGCCGGCCGCGCCCGTGTAAAGGGTGACTGGCTGGTGCCGCTGCCGCAAGGCATCAGCCCTCATGACGCGATGGCCGTCGGCACTGCCGGCTACACCGCCATGCTCTGCGTCATGGCGCTGGAGCGGCACGGCATTCTGCCCGATCGCGGCCCTGTGGTGGTGACGGGCGCGGCCGGCGGCGTCGGCTCGGTCGCGGTCTCGATCCTGTCCAGTCTCGGCTATCATGTCATTGCTTCCACCGGCCGCAATGCCGAAAGCCCCTATTTGATCAACCTTGGCGCTGCCGAAGTAATATCGCGCGAGGAGCTTGCCCAGCCGGCAAAGCCGCTGGCCAAGGAGCGCTGGGCTGGTGGCGTCGACGCCGTCGGCAGCCACACGCTGGCCAATGTGCTTTCGATGACATCCTATGGCGGTGCGGTCGCCGCCTGCGGCCTGGCCGGCGGCATGGACCTGCCGACCAGCGTCGCCCCCTTCATCCTGCGTGGCGTCTCGCTGCTCGGCATCGATTCAGTAATGGCGCCGAAGGTCGTCCGCCTCGAAGCATGGCGGCGCATCGGCACCGACCTCGATCTGCAGAAGCTCGCCAGCCTGTCCAGGACCATCGGGTTCGACGGCATCATCGATGCCGCGCGCGATATCGTTGACGGCAAGATCCGCGGCCGCGTCGTCGTGGACATGTGAACCGCACGAATGCCGGAGAAAGGCGGACGGAATTGCCGCGCCTGATGGCAAATCCGCCGCAGCCGCTGCAAAATGGGCCCATCCGCTAAAATTCGAACGATCCGCCGCAATTTTCCATAATCTCTGTCTGGCAAGGATTTCGCATGATCGCGGAATCCGGCAGCCAAGAGGCGGACACTGACAACGACGCCGATGCAGTGCAGACGTCGGCGCGGCGCGTTTTTGCCCCCCCACCCCGCCTTGCAGAGCCGGGGCCCCCCCCACGCGCGGGGGTTCAGCGCCAGGGCTTAGGAGCCCAAATCGTGGAGGGAGGGCAGGG